>DATEIF010000454.1:0-3418 GCA_035279205.1 Vineibacter sp. | reverse complement strand
TTGCCGAACTGCTCGGCGTTGGGCCGCTCCGAATAGAAGCGCCGGAAGATCGACTCAAGATTGGCGTCGGGGATACCCGGCCCCTGGTCGTCTATGGTGACCACGATCTGGTCGCGTTCGCGCATAA
Organism: Vineibacter sp.; assembly: GCA_035279205.1. Classification (GTDB taxonomy): domain Bacteria; phylum Pseudomonadota; class Alphaproteobacteria; order Reyranellales; family Reyranellaceae; genus Vineibacter. The sequence goes on along the minus strand of DATEIF010000454.1, from coordinate 3,291 downwards.
CGCCAACCGCGATCGTGCCGCTCTTGGGGCTGAAGGAAATGGCGTTGTCGATGATGTTGCGCAGCACCTGGCCATAGCGGCCCTCGTGCCCCAGTGCGACGAACGGCTTGCCGCCGAGCACGTTGAGCTGCACCCGTACGCCGACCTCGGCGGCGGCCGTCGCATTGTAGGCCTCGGCGATTGACGACAGCAGTCGGCCGACATCGACGATCTGCGGGTCGCTGCGCAGCAGCTCGGCGTCCAGCCGCGATGAGTCGGCGATGTCGCTGATCAGCCGGTCCAGCCGCTTCACGTCGTCCAGCACGATCGACATCAGCTTGGCCCGCTTCTCCTTGTCGTCGATGCGGGCGGCAACCTCGACGGCCGAGCGCAGCGATGTCAGCGGGTTCTTCAGTTCGTGCGCCACGTCGGCGGCGAACGTGTCGATAGCATCGATGCGCTGCCACAAGGCGTCGGTCATGGCGCGCAGCGATTCGCCGAGATCGCCGATCTCGTCGTTGCGGGCGCCGAAGTCGGGCATGCGCGGCGTGCCTTCGCGCGCAAAGCGGATCTGGTCGGCCGCGCGCGCCAGCCGCTGGATCGGCCGCGCGATGGTGCTGGCCAGGAACAGCGACAGCAGCACCGTGGCGGCCAGCGCCACCGCGGAGATACGAAACACGTCCAGGCGCACCTGGCGGATGCGGGCGGCGATCGCGGTATCGTCGTGCGTCAGCATCAGGGCGCCCAGCACCTGCTTGTAGCGTTGCACCGGCACGGCCACCGACAGCATCAGCCGCCCCTCGGGGGTGCGCCGCGCAGTGCGGGTGTTGATGCCGCGCAAGGCCTGCTCGACCCACGGATAGTCGCGCGCGACGGGATCGGGCAGCTCGATGTACTCGCCGTCGGATCGCGCCACGCGCAGCCGCGCGTCGATCCAGTCGCTGATACGCGTGATGGCGTCACGTTGGGCCGGCTGGGCGTTCGGCGGCGGCAGTGCTTGCGACGTGATGCGTCCGGCCCGATCGCGCAGCAGGCGCGTATCGCCCAGCATCTCGCCGGTTTCCGAGAACAGCCGGCCGCGGATGCCGATGGGCGCCGTCAGGCGCGACATCAGCTGGTTGGCGTGATCGCGATCGAGCCGGTTGATCGTGGTCTCTCCGCCACGAACGGCACCCTCGCCCAGACCGGTGGCGACGATTTCCCCATGCACGGTGAGCGCCGCCAGCTCGGCTTCGATCAGCGTGTCCTCATAGTCGCCGAGAAAGACCACGCCCGCGGCCAGCAGCGCGATGGGCAGCATGTTGAGCAGCAGCACGCGGCGCGTCAGCGGCGAGAACCGCCGACCGCGCCGCCGCCGGCGCAATAATGATGAGGTTGCGCTTGTCGGCGACTCCAGTGGCGGCGACCGCCGCTGCGCCGGAAACAGCCAGCCGGTTCCCCAACGCCGCCACCAGGGTCGGCGCCGGCTTGTCGAGTCGACGTCGACCGGCGACGCCGGCGCGTCCTCGTCGCGGGACTTATTGCCCGTCGCGGTAGCGGTATCCGATTCCATACAGGGTTTCGATCTGGGCGAACCCTTCGTCGATCTCGCGGAACTTCTTGCGCAGGCGCTTGATGTGGCTGTCGATTGTCCGGTCATCGACGTAGATCGTCTCGCCGTAAGCCGCGTCCATCAGCTGGTCGCGATTCTTCACGTGACCGGGACGCTCGGCCAGCGACTTCAGCAGCAGGAACTCGGTGACCGTCAGGTTCACCTGCTTGTTCTTCCAGACGCAGAGGTGCCGTGACGGGTCGAGCACCAGATCACCGCGCACGATGCGCTCGCCGGCATCCTTGGCGTCAGGGCCCGCCTTGTCGCCGCGCCGCAGCAGGGCGCGGATGCGCTCCAGCAGCAGGCGTTGCGAGAAGGGCTTCTTGATGTAGTCGTCGGCGCCCATGCGCAGGCCGAGCACCTCGTCGATCTCCTCGTCCTTCGACGTCAGGAAGATCACCGGCATGGTCTGGGTCTTGCGCAGACGGTTCAGCAGCTCCATGCCGTCCATCCGCGGCATCTTGATGTCCAGGATGGCGAGGTCGGGCGGGCTGGCGTTGAGGCCCTCCAGGGCGCCCACGCCGTCATTGTAGGTCTTGACGGTGAATCCCTCGGCCTCCAGCAGCATGGAAACCGATGTCAGGATGTTCCGGTCGTCATCGACCAGGGCGATCGTTTTTTTCACGTGGGCCTCCAGGGGGTGGACCCGGTCGGGGTATGCGCTGTCTTTGAGCATACACAAGCCTAGGGGAAAAGGGGCGATGCCGACATTGACCCGTCCGCCCGGCGGCGGCACCGTCGCCGCCATGACCCCGCCCACCGACCTGGAACCCGCCGCGCAGGCCCGCGCCCTGATGCGCGGACGCGATCGTGCCACCCTGGCCAGTGCTCTTCCCGTCCCCCTGGCGGGGCCGCAGGACAATTCCGCTGCGTGGCCCTATGCGTCGCTGGTATTAGCCGCCGTCGATCATGACGTAGCGCCCATTCTGCTGCTCAGTACGCTGGCCGAGCACAGCAAGGCGATCGCGGCCGACCCGCGTGTTTCGCTGCTGTTCGACGGCACCGGCGATCTGGCACAGCCCCTGACGGGGCCTCGATTGACGGTGCTGGGCCAGGCGCAGCGGACCACCGATCCGCGCCTGCGGCAGCGCTTCCTGGCGCGTCATCCGGACGCAGCCCTGTATGCCGACTTCGGCGACTTTCACTTCTACCGCATCGACATCGTGCGCGCCCACCTGGTGGCCGGCTTCGGCCGCATTCGCTGGATCGAGCGCGCCGATTTGACCACCGATCCGGTGCCGGCGGCGCTGATTGCGCGTGAAGCCGATATCATCAGTCACATGAACAATGATCACGCCGATGCCATCGACCTGTACGCGACGCGGCTGCTGGGTCGCACCGGCGCGGGCTGGCAGATGACGGGTATCGATGCCTCGGGCTGCGATCTGCGCCGCGCCGGCGAGGTGGCGCGCCTCGACTTTGCCGCGCCGGTGCACGATGCTGACCAGGCCCGGGCCACATTGGTGGCGCTGGTCAAACAGGCTCGTGCGACGGCATGAGCTTATTCGGCCGAGTACGAACGAACGGAACAAAACGTGACTATCGGCCGTTATTTTTACTTCTTGCCGAGGGGCGGAACCTTCCACAGATTCGTCACGTTCTGCTAGCAAGTCGCATGTTGCCGGGCAGGGGGACGCATCCGTAAGGTGTGCGCTCGCTTCTCGGCGTTGTTCATTTGCTTCCCTTGCGACACATAAAGTGTAGGGACACAGGAGACCAAG
>DATEIF010000453.1:0-2375 GCA_035279205.1 Vineibacter sp. | reverse complement strand
TGCCGCTGGTGCGGCCGCTCCGGCGGCTGCCGCCGCCGCAGCACCGGCGGCCAAGGCGGCTGCCACCCCGGCCAAGAAGTAAGCGGAGCCCTCAGGCTCCGCCGCGGCCATGCTGTTGCTCGTCGGGCTCGGCAATCCCGGGCCCAGGCACGCCGCGCAGCGCCACAATATCGGCTTCATGGCGGTGGACCTGATCGTCCGCCGCCATGGCTTTTCGGCGTGGCGCAAGCGCTTCCAGGGCGAGGTTGCCGAAGGCACGCTCGGCGGCGTCCGCGCGGTTGCGCTCAAGCCGATGACCTACATGAACGACTCCGGTCAGTCGGTGGGCGAGGCCGTTCGCTTCCACAAGCTCGACCTGAACGACGTGATCGCCTTCCACGACGAGCTCGACCTCGCGCCGGGCAAGGTGCGGGTAAAGACCGGCGGCGGCGCCGGCGGCCACAACGGCATTCGCGACCTCGATGCGCATCTGGGCCCCGACTACCGCCGCGTACGCATGGGGATCGGCCATCCCGGCCACAAGGACCTGGTGCACGGCTATGTGCTGCAGGACTTCAGCAAGGCCGAGCGCGAAAGCTGGCTGCCCAAGGTGCTGGACGCGGTGGCGACCGAGGTGCCGCTGCTTGCCGCCGGCGGCAAGGTCGACGACGAAAGGTTCATGAGCCGGGTGGCGTATCTGATCAATCCGCCGCCGGAGAAGCCCGAGAAAAAGCCGCCGGCGCCAAAGTAAGTCTGTCATCCCTCGCTATGCTCGGGATGACATGGCTGATCACCACGGCGTCGTGTAGCCCGTGAACGGCGTCGGCAGTCGCTGGATATCCTGCAGGACATCCGCCGGCAGGTCCGACGGCGTCGTCGGCAGGGCGCTGGCATAGATCGTGTCGACCAGACCACCGAAGCGCTGCGCCACCACACCCGCAATCTCGCGATGCGTGCCGATGGCGGCAAACAGGTGCAGCACGTCGTCGGGGATGGAGGCCGTCATCTCCGCCCATTGGCCCTGCTTCGACATCGCGTTGAGCTTACGCCCCAGGTCGCCCAGGCCGTGCAGTTCGAGGACCGGCCAGTAGGCTGGCGTCGAGCCATAGAACGCCACGCGGGCGCGTACCAGTTCGACGGCCTTGTCGACGGCGGCCGCATCGGGGCCGGTGGCCACGAACCCGCCGCCGGTGACTTCGAGCTGCGCCCGGGAACGGTTCTTGCGGGCGAGCCCTTCGTTCAAGCGCGGCAGCACCGTTTCTTCGAGATAGCGGCGCGTGCAGAAGGAGTGCAGGCGCACGCCGTCCGCCACCTCGCCGGCCAACCGCAAGGTGTGCTCGCCCACCGCCGCCAGGGTGATCGGCACCATCTTCAGATGATGCGACGGTGGCACGAAGTTGGGCGTCATCAGCGTGAAGGTGTAGTGCGTGCCGTGGTAGTCGAGCTTGGTGCCCTTCTCCCAGGCCGTCCAGATCGCCCGCAAGGCACCGACATAATCGCGCATGCGCGGTGCCGGCGCCGTCCACGGCACGCTGAAGCGCTTCTCGTTGTGCGGCCGGATCTGCGGTCCCAGGCCCAGCACGAAGCGGCCGCGCGAGGCCACCTGCAGGTCCCAACTGGCGTTGGCCACCACCATGGGACTGCGCGGAAAGGCGATCGCCACGGCGGTGCCGAGCTCGACGCGGTCGGTTGTGGTGGCGGCCACCGCATGGGCCAGGAACGGATCGTTGCGATTCTCGAAGGTGATCAGGCTGTCGAAGCCGGTGGCCTCGGCGCGACGGGCGGCTGCGGCGGTCTGGCGCAGATCGTCCTGCGGCATGGTGGTGGCGACACGCATGCGGATTTCCTTTGCGGGTTCAGGGACATTCAGCTGTAACGCATTTTGCGCGCGATCACGGCCGCCGGTAAGGGGGCGACCTATGCAGCGGAACAGGTTGACCCCGCCCGTTGCGTCCTATATCGGCCTCGCCACCCTCCCGATCCGGATCTCATCCAGCCATGGGTTTCAATTGCGGCATCGTCGGCCTGCCCAATGTCGGCAAGTCGACGCTCTTCAACGCCCTGACCGCCACGCAGGTGGCACAGGCGGCGAACTATCCGTTCTGCACCATCGAGCCCAATGTCGGCCGCGTGGCCGTGCCCGATCCGCGCCTGGATATCCTGGCCAAGATCGAAGGGTCGGCGAAGATCGTGCCGACCCAGCTGGAGTTCGTCGACATCGCGGGCCTGGTGAAGGGCGCCAGCCGGGGCGAAGGCCTGGGCAACCAGTTCCTCGGCAACATCCGTGAGGTCGATGCCATCGCGCAGGTGCTGCGCTGTTTCGAGGACAGCGACGTCACCCACGTCACCGGCCACGTCGATCCGGTGCGCGATGCGGAGATCATCGAGACCGAGCT
>DATEIF010000452.1:0-2573 GCA_035279205.1 Vineibacter sp. | reverse complement strand
CCGGTGCACCACGACAAGCCGGCGCGCGACCTGCTGCTGCTGGTCGATCTCTCCGGCTCGATGGACACGCAGGACTTCACCGATGCGTCCGGCAACAAGGTCAACAGGCTGACCGCGGTGAAGCAGGTGCTCGACGACTTCCTGTCGAGGCGCAAGGGCGATCGCGTGGGTGTCGTCGTGTTCGGCAATGCGCCGTTCGTGCTGGTCCCCTTCACGACCGATCTCGACCTCTGCCGCAAGCTGGTCCAGGAGATGCAGGTCGGCATGGCCGGCCCCCGCACGGCGTTCGGCGACGCGATCGGGCTCGGCATCACGATGTTCGCCCATTCGACGGTGCCGGCACGCACCATGATCGCGCTCACCGACGGCAACGATACGGGGAGCAAGGTGCCGCCGGCCGACGCTGCCCGCGTCGCGCGCGACCACAAGATCGTCATCCATACCGTCGCGATCGGCGATCCCACGGCGGCCGGCGAAGACAAGCTCGACGAGGCGGCATTGAAGGAGGTGTCGAGCGTCACCGGCGGCGGCTTCTATCGCGCGATGGATCGCACCGAGCTGGCCGACATCTATCGGCGTCTCGACGCCATCGAGACGCGCAAGATCGATACGGTGAGCTTCAGCCCCAAGCGCGAGCTCTTCTGGCTGCCGCTGCTCGCCATGACGGTGTTCTCCATGCTTGTCGAGGCCGGGTTGCTGCTTGCCGGTGCCCGGCCGCTGCGACGGCCGAGGACGGTGCACCAATGAATGCCTTCCTCGAGAACTTTCATCTGCTGCGGCCGTGGGCACTGCTGTTGGTCGGAGCGGCGTTTGCCCTATGGTGGTTGGGCAGGCAGGCGGCCGACACGACGCGGCGCTGGGCGCGTGTGATCGATGCCGATCTGTTGAAGCTGCTCGTCGTGGGTGGCAACGCCGGCCGCCGTCTCGGACCGAACGACGTCCTGCTGCTGGGGTGGGTGGCCGCCGCGATCGCCATTGCCGGTCCGACCTGGAAGCGCGAGCCGTCTCCTTTCGCTGATGCATTGCCGCCGGTCATGATCGTGCTCAAGGTGGCGCCGTCGATGATCACGACCGATCTCGCGCCGACCAGGCTCGACCGCGCGCGCCAGAAGATCTCCGATCTTCTCAAGGCGCGGGAAGGCGGATCCGCCGGGTTGATCGCCTATAGCGGGTCGGCGCATCTCGTCCTGCCGCCGACGGCGGATCGCGAGGTCGTGCTGGCCATGGCCGGCGCCCTCGCGCCGCAGATCATGCCGCGCGAGGGCGACCGGCTGGCCGATGCGGTCGCGCTCGCCGCGCGGGTGCTGCGCGACGGAGGCAAGGGCGGCTCCATATTGATCGTCGCCGACACCGTGGCCCCCGGACAGGGAGAGGCGCTGAAAAAGTCAGCGGGGCAGGTGCCCGTGGTGTTCTTCGCCGTCGCCCCACCGGCTTCGGTCGAGGCGGACAAAGCGTTGCAGGCAGCGGTATCGGCGCTCGATGCGCGACTGGTCGAGACCACGATCGACAATGACGACGTGGAAGCGCTCGCCCGTCGCCTCGCCGACCGTAGCGGCGCCGCGGCGCCAGCCGGTGAGACCGAGCGATGGCAGGAAACAGGCTACTGGCTGAGTTTCCTCATCGTCGCGTTGGTGCTGGGATGGTTCCGTCGCGGCTGGGTGATTTCGACATGAGGCGACTGCGCATCCTTCTGGTCGCGATCGCCGGCGTCACCGCGGTGGCGCTGCTTGCGACCGGTTGGTGGATCGGCTGGGCCGACCTTCTGGCGACGCCGGACCAGCGTGGACGCAGGTTGATGCACGAAGGTCGCTTCGCCGATGCGGCGGCCGTCTTCGCGGATCCGATGTGGCGCGGCGTGGCCCTGATGAAGGCCGGCGACTTCAAGGGCGCCGAGCAGGCCTTCGGCGGGCTGGACACCGCCGACTCCGCCTATGACCAGGGAAACGCGCTGGTGATGCTGGGCAAATACGACGATGCGGTCCGCCGCTACGACCGGGCGCTGGCCCTGCGGCCGGGTTGGAGCGATGCCGAAGCCAACCGCACGCTGGCCCGGTTGCGGGCGGAAATGGTGAAGAAGACAGGAGGCGATACCGGCATTCCCGACCAGAAGGCCGACGAGATCGTCTACGACCGCAACAAGAAGAGCCGGGAAGGCATGGAAACCCAGAGCACCGGCCAGATGGACGATGCCGCGATCCGCGACCTTTGGCTGAAGAGGGTGCAGACCCGGCCCGCCGACTTCCTCAGGGCGCGCTTCCTCTATCAGCTCCAGGAAGATCAGCAGGCAGATCAGCTCCAGGGAAAGAAGCCATGAGGCCGTGCCTGCTGGCGCTGCTGCTACTGTGCGCGATCGGCACGGTCTGTCGGGCGCAGGACGTGATGGTGCGCAGCCGCCTCGACCCGCAAACGGGCGCCGTCGTCGGCCAGCATGTGCGCGTCATGATCGATGTGCTGTTCAAGGGCGATATGCCTCATCCGCCGCGCGTCACGATCGGCGAGACGCCAGGGGCGCAGATCCTGCGCCTCGAGACGCAAGCCACAACCATGAACGACACGATCGATGGACAGTCCTA
>DATEIF010000451.1:0-5561 GCA_035279205.1 Vineibacter sp. | reverse complement strand
GGCGGCCCGTCGGGCGGCGGCACCACGATCGGTGCCGCGCCCGGCGTCGTCCTGCCGGGCCAGGGGCCCAGCACGGTCGAGCCGCAGTGGCGGCGCGTCGGTGCCGTGCCGATCCGCTCAGGCCCGGGCACCCAGGTGCCCGTCGTCACCCTGGAGCTGCCTGGACTGCGGCCGGGCTCCGACTATCGCTGGCAACTATCGATGATGCTGGCCAACAACACGTCGCGCACGTTCGACGTCACCATCGCCTGCACCTTCAACAACGGCGATCGCAAGGTGAACGACACCACCGTCATCCTGCGCAGCGTGCGCGGCGGCGAGAAGGTGGCGGCCGAAATCTCAGGCCCGCCGACGGGCCAGTTCGTCGACAACGCCCCTTGCCGCGTGGTCTCGCCGCTGCAGTGATTTTTCGGATCGCGGGCGTCCACGCCCGCCTTCGCTCGTAGCGAAGCGTAGAGCGAAAGACGGTCGGCGCTATCGCGCACAGGCGAAAGCACAGCTTTCGCCGAAGATGCGCGCGTGGACGCGCGCGGTCCAAAGGAAACCTACGGCGCCGAGCGTAGCGACTTCACGAAGTCCGACAGGCCGACCTGGCGGCTGCGCTTCAGTCGCTCGGCAGTGAGGATCGACTTCACCAGCGCCAGGCTGTGGTCGAGGTTCTCGTTCACGATCACGTAGTCGTATTCGGCCCAGTGGCTCATCTCGTCGGCGGCCTTGGCCATGCGCCGAGCCACGACCTCGGGTGGATCCTGCGCCCGGCTCACCAGGCGGCGCTCCAGCTCCTCGGTTGACGGTGGCAGGATGAAAACGCTCACCAGGTCCTGCCGCGCCCGCTCGGCGAGCTGCTGGGTGCCCTGCCAGTCGATGTCGAACAGCATGTCGCGCCCGGCCGACAGCGTGCGCTCCACCGGCCCGCGCGGCGTGCCGTAGTGGTAATCGAAGACCTGGGCATGCTCGAGCAGCTCATCGCGCGCCGCCATGCCGCGGAACGTCTTGTGGTCGACGAAGTAATAGTCGACCCCATCCGTCTCCGCCGGCCGCTTGGCGCGCGTGGTCACCGATATCGAGAGCTCGATGCCGGGCTCATGCTGCAGCAGCAGGCGCGAGAGCGTCGTCTTGCCGGCGCCCGATGGCGAGGACAGCACCAGCATCAGCCCACGCCGCACGATCGGTCCCGTGCCGGCGTCACTCGACATTCTGGACCTGCTCGCGCATCTGCTCGACGGCGCTCTTCAACTCGATGCCGATCCGGGTCAGCTCGATGTCGGCCGACTTGGAGCAGAGCGTATTGGCCTCGCGGTTGAACTCCTGGCACAGGAAGTCGAACTTGCGGCCGATCGGATTGCTGGGACTCGCCGCCTTCATCAGCTCGTGCGCCGCGGCGATATGCGCCTGCAGGCGATCCAGTTCCTCGCGCACATCGGCCTTGCCGACCAGGACCGCGACTTCCTGCGCCATGCGCTCGGGCGACAGCGGCGGCATGCGTTCCAGGATCTCGGCCATCTGCGCCGTGAAGCGGGCGCGGATCAGATCGCCCTGCGCGGCGGCGCGGCCGGCCGCCTTGTCGCGCAACGACGCGATGGTGTTCAGGTGGCCGTCGAGCATGACGGCCAACCGGGCACCTTCGCCGGCGCGGGCATCGACCAGGCCGCGCAGCGCCTGGCGCAAGGTCTCCAGCATCTTGGCGTCGCGCGCCGCGACCTCCTCGTCCGACAGGGCCTGTGCCGCCTCCTCCTCGATGACGCCGCGCACCCGCAGCAGGCCGTCGGCGCTGGGCGGCGCGATGTCGCCATGCGCCCGCAGGTCGGCGATCACCGCCAGCAGATCGCGCACCAACTCGCGGTTGATGCTCACCGGCTGCTGGGTGCGCCGCTCGGCGACCTGCAGCGAGACCGACACGCTGCCGCGGCGCAAGGCCTCGGCGATCGCCGCGCGCGCCGGATGCTCCAGCCGCTCGTAGCCGGTCGGCACCCGCAAACGCGTCTCCAGTGCGCGGCCATTGACGCTGCGCGCTTCCCACACGAACGAGACAGCGCCGTCGCTGCCGTCGGCGCGGGCGTAACCGGTCATACTGGCGATAGGCAAACTCGACTCCCCATTCGGGCCGGCACGTGCCGGCCCGCGCAACCTACATTGTCTTTCCTTCTCCGCGAAGACGGATCAGTACGTCCCCGGGTACTGCCCGCCATCCATCAGGATGTTCTGGCCGGTGATGTAGCCCGCATGAACACTGCACAGGAATGCACACATGGCGCCGAACTCCTCGGCCGTGCCGAAGCGGCCGGCCGGATGGGCAGCGGCGCCTTTGCGCATCTCCTCGTCGGCATCGCCCTTGGTGGCCTTGGCGCGAGCCACGTAGGTGCCGCGCAGGCGGTCGGTGGCGAACGGGCCCGGCAGCAGGCCGTTGATGGTGACGCCGTTCTTCACCGTCTTGCGCGCCACGCCCGCGACGAAGCCGGTGAGGCCTGATCGGGCGCCGTTGCTGAGCCCCAGGATGTCGATCGGCGCCTTCACCGAGCTCGAGGTGATGTTGACGATGCGCCCGAAGCCGCGCGCCATCATGCCGTCCACCGTCGCCTTGATGAACTCGATCGGCGTCAGCATGTTGGCGTCGACCGCCGCGATCCAGTGATCGCGCGTCCAGTCGCGGAAGTCGCCCGGCGGCGGACCGCCGGCGTTGTTGATCACGATGTCCGGTTCCGGGCAGGCCGCCAGCACCGCCTCGCGCCCCTGCGGCGTGGTGACGTCGCAGGCGATCGCGGTGACCTTGACGCCGGTCGCCTTGCGGATCTCCTCGGCCGTCTTCTCGAGGATGTCCGCGGTGCGGGCGTTGATCACGACGTCGACACCTTCCTTGGCCAGCGCCATGGCGCAGCCCTTGCCCAACCCCTTGCTCGCCGCACAGACGATCGCCTTGCGGCCCTTGATGCCCAGATCCATCGACTTCCCTCCTGGTTTCCCACGCGCTGTGGCCGGGGTACGGAACGCACCCTATCACCCCTCGCCCAACCCCAGCTCCGTCATTTCACGCAACAGTTTTATGGACACGGCGCGCTTGTCGGCCAGCGTCCGCCGGTCGATGCGGTCGACCATCACCACGGCCGCCGACAGCGAGCGCTCCATGCGGCGCACCAGGTACTGGACCACCTCCTCGGTGATCGTCACCTGGCGGTCGTGGAACAGCTTGACCAGCACGGCGCTGAGCAGCGCGTCATCGGGCACGCCGATCTCCGCCACCGTGGCCGCCCGCAGCCGCGAGGCGAGATCCGGCAGCCGCAACGGCCAGCGCGCCGGTGCCGCCCGCGCTGCCAGCAGCAGCGCGCCGCCGCGCTCGCGCAGCCAGTTGTAGAGATGGAACAGCTGCTGCTCGGCGTTGGCCCGGCCGGCCACGGCATCGGCCTCGTCCAACGCGACGTGCCGCGCATTGCCCAGGACGTCCAGCAGCGCGGGCAGCTGCAGGTGGTCGAGCTCGCCGCCATGCAGATGCAACGCCTGTGCACGCTCGGCCCACAGATGCAGCAGATGGGTCTTGCCGCTGCCGGCGGGCCCCACCAGCACCGACGCCGGGCCCGGCCAATCGGGCCAGCGATCGATCCAGCCCAGCGCCGCTTCGTTGGCCTCGGCGGGCAGGAAGTCGGCGCGTCCGTATGACGGCGGGCGGGCCAGATCGAGGGGGAGCTGCCGAGTCACCGACGCCCTCACTGATGATCGCCGTCCAGCAGCACCTGCTCGGTCGTGCCGCGGTAGTAGGCGCTGTCGCGGTATTCGCGCAGCGCGAAGCGCACCAGGACACCGACGACGGCGGCGACCGGCACCGAGAGCAGCAGGCCGACGAAACCGAACAGCGTGCCGCCGGCCAGCAGGGCGAACATCAGCCAGACCGGATGGATGCCGATGCTCTCGCCCACCAGCTTGGGCGCCAGCACGTTGCCTTCCATGAACTGGCCGACCGCGAAGACGGCCACGACCTTGCCCACGCTCAGCCAGTCGGGTGGAAACTGCGCCAGCGCCATGCCGATGGCCAGCACGCCGCCGGTGAAACTGCCGACATAGGGGATGAACGAGATCATGCCGATGATGATGCCGATGATGAGCCCGAAATCGAGCCCGACCAGCGCCAGCGCCGCCCCGTAGTAGAACGCCAGCACCAGGCAGACCGAGGCCTGGCCGCGCACATAGCCGGCGACGGCGATGTTGGACTCGCGCATCAGGCCGCGGATCGCGTCGGCATGGGCACGCGGCAGGTAACTGTCGACGGATGCCACCAGCTTGGGCCAGTCGCGCATCAGGTAGAAGGCGATCACCGGCGTCAGGAACAGCAGCGCCAGCAGGTTCACCAGCGCGAAGCCGCTGGTCAGCACCGACCCCAGCACGGTGCCCAGGAACTTCAGCGCATCGCCGGCGCGCGCCGCCAGCACGCTCTCGAAATCCTTGGCGCTGCCGGCGTCGACACCGAAACGCTCCTGCAAGGTCTGCAGCAGCGGCAGCAGCCGGTTGTACAGGCGGGCGGTGTATTCCGGCAGCTTGCGCGCCAGCGTCGCCAGCTGCTCCGACACCAGGGGCACGATGGCGAGCAGCAATCCGACCATCACCAGCGTCGCCACGACGACGATGATGATGGTCGCCAGCGTGCGCGAGCGAACCAGCTTCTCGATGCGATCGGTGAGTGGGTTGAGGAAGTAGGCGATCGCCAGCCCGGCGACGAACGGCAGCAGCATGTCGCGCAGCAGCCAGATGAGAACGCCGGCAGCCAGCGCGCCGATCAGCCAGAACCGGATCTGTCGCCCCGCGGTCATTGCTTGCGCTGCTCCCCTTCCTTGCGCTCACGTTCCCAGGCGGTGACGCGACGCGACCAGGTTATGGCATAGGTCACACCCGACAGCACGGTCGTTGCCGCCACCAGTCCCGCGCCCCAGGTGACGAGGTGCGGCGGCAAGGGGAAATAGGCACGCTCGGCCATCACGGCGACGACCAGCCCGATCTGCAGCGCGGTGTTGATCTTGCTGATCATCAGCGGCTCGACATGGAAGCGCTGCGTCAGCGCCTGCACGGTGAGTGCACCGCCCACGATCAGCGCGTCGCGGAAAACCACCAGGATGGTGAGCCACATCGGCAGCGCATCGCGCAGCGACAGCGCCACGTAGGCGCCGACCAGCAGCGCCTTGTCAGCCAGCGGATCGAGCCAGGCCCCGAACTGGCTGGTGACGTTGAACCGCTTGGCGATCATCCCGTCCAGCGCATCCGACAGGCCGGCGAGCAGGAAGACCCAGAAGGCAGCGACGTTCTCGCCCGCCAGCACGCACCAGATCACGACCGGCACCGCCCCCAGCCGCGCCAGGCTGAGCAGGTTGGGGATATGCGCGATCATGCGGGATATCTCCTCTCCCCGCGAGAGCGGGGAGAGGAAGGGGCCCATCGCGTAGCGATGGGAAGGTGAGGGGTAAGGACGGTCAAGCCATGCGGCAGGGTTTGATCGCTCTTACCCCTCACCCTCCCATAGTGCTGCGCACGATGGGCCCCTCCCTCTCCCCGCTCCCGCGGGGAGAGGTGTGAGAAGCAAA
>DATEIF010000450.1:0-5825 GCA_035279205.1 Vineibacter sp. | reverse complement strand
CGATCGTGCGCCCGAAGCGGTCGGCAGCCATGCCGGCAAGACTGGCGCCGAAGAACATGCCGATGAAGCTCATGCTCGACAGCAGCCCGGCCTGCACCGTGCTCAGGCCGAACTCGGTGCGGATCGAGCCCAGCACGAAGGTCAGCGTCCCGAGATCGATCGAATCGAAGAACCAGGCCGTGGCGATGATCAGGAACAAGGTGCGCTGATAGGACGTCAGCGGCAGCCGCTCGAGGCGGGCGGCGATCTCCGCCGGCGACGATACCGCTGACGATGCCGCGGCCGGCAGATCCCGCGCCGCCATGCCGATATCGATGGAATTGACGGTCATGGCATTTCCTCCACCATCATTTGTTTGTGATATATTAGTCGCACGTCAGTGCCATGGCAACGGGCGTACGCCGGCGCCGATTGCTGTCCCGCAGGCCTTTGAAATTGTTGATCTTTCGTGCTTTGCTCTTGCCTGGCGACGGCATGGTTGCACCTCTAATAGACCGCTGATATGTTAGTGACGCTTGCCGTTCCGAGGGAGGACGCCATGGAACTCGCCGCCAGCCCGATGAGCACGCGTCAGCGCGCCTATCGCGCCACGTACCGCGAGCGTGTCGCCGGCTGGTATCACGGCTGGCTGCATGTGCTGATCATCTACGTGATCGGCCTGACGGCGCTCTACATCTACATCGCCAACATGCACGCCGTGACCTGGCGCGAGGCGCTGATCGTGCCGGCGACGTTCCTGCTCTGTAATTTCTTCGAGTGGTGGATCCACCGCTACGTCATGCATCGGCCGCTGGGCATCAAGGCGGCGCGCGCGATCTACAATCGCCACACGCTGATGCATCACCAGTTCTTCACCGATGCCGAGATGCGCTTCGCCGACCATCACGACTGGCGCGTCACGTTCTTTCCGCCCTATGCACTGGCGACGTTCATCCTGATGTCGATCCCCGGCGCGATCGCGCTGGGCTGGCTGATCTCACCCAACACCGGCTGGCTCTTCATCTCGACGACGACGTCGATGTACCTGATCTACGAGTTCATGCATTTCTGCTGCCATGTCGGCGAGAACGCCTTCGTTCGCCATGTACCGTTCGTCAACACGATCCGCCGCCATCATGCCGCCCATCACAGCCAGTCGATCATGATGGAGCGCAACATGAACCTCACGTTCCCGGTCATGGACTGGCTGTTCGGCACCTCCGATCTCAATCGTGGGCTGCTGGGCCACGTGTTCAACGGCTACGACACGCGCTTCGTGAAACAGGACATGCGCCGCACCTCGCGCACGCCGACCGGCGGCCAGCCGGCCGCCGCCGAGTAACGACGGAGGCGACCATGCCCATCCCGATCAAGCTGACCCTGTCCGTGATCGTCCTGCTGGTGGCGGCGGCGGCCTATGTCTACCAGGACCATCTCGGGATGGTCGGCCCGAAATATGCCGTGGCCTTCCTCGGCATCTTCATGGTGGCCGCGATGTGGGTGTTCCCCGAGGTCATGCGCCGGGAAACCAACGGCGGCACCAAGCGGACGTAGTGCTTGCACAACGCAGCCCACCGGCACGGCCGACGTGCCGATGGATATGTTGTGTCCGAAACACTACACTGCCGGCCTCTCATGAGTGCCGCTTCCAGATCCCGACGTCCCACACCCCAGGCCGCGACGCCCTCCGCCCGCTATCGGCAGGTCAAGGATTTCATCGCCGGCAAGATCGCCGATGGCACGTGGAAGCCGGGGGATCGGGTACCATCCGAGCACGAGCTGGTGGCCGAGTTCGGCATCGCGCGCATGACCGCCAACCGCGCGCTGCGCGAGCTGGCCGAGCAGGGCAGGATCGTGCGGGTCACCGGTGTCGGCTCGTTCGTGGCGACCGAGAAGCCGCAGTCCACCTTGCTGCAGATCGCCAACATCGCCGACGAGATCCGCCAGCGCGGACACGACTATCGCTGCGAGGTCCTGTCGAAGGCGCGCGTGGCGGCCAGCATGGAATGCGCCAGCGCGCTTGATCTGCGCACCGGCGAGTCGGTGTTTCACACGCTGTGTGTGCACTACGAGGACAACGTGCCTCTCCAGCGCGAGGACCGTTACGTCAATCCGCGCATGGCACCCGACTTCCTGCAGCAGGACTTCACGCGGCACCCGCCGGCCGAATATCTGTTGCGCCACGTGCATTTCGACCAGATGGAGCACGTCGTCGACGCCGTCCTGCCAACACCCGAGGAGGCGGCGCAACTGCAGATGCCCGCCAGCCAACCGTGTCTCCTGCTGACCCGCCGCACCTGGTCACACGGCACGCCGGTAACGATCGTCCGCTGCCTGCACCCGGGACCGCGCTATCGCCTGGGCAGCCGTTTCCGCGCCGACGGCACCCTCCTGGTCGGGTGAGTCGCAGGCGCTCGCTCGAGCCTCACCTGAGGAGCGAGCGCAGCGAGCGTCTCGAAGGGGGGCAACAGCAGCGGCGCTGGGAACACGTCTTTCTACGACTCCGTCTGTAGCCCATCCTTCGAGACGGCCGCGCTGGTGCGCGGCCTCCTCAGGATGAGGTTGGCTAACGCCTATGGGCCGCGGGCGCTGCTTCACCCTTCGCTTCACGCCGCATTTTCATCTACGGTGTACCTGTTGCATAGAGTTGTATAGGCATGTATAACCAATTTGGTTCGAGGGTCGCGATGAAAATCTCCCGTTTGTTGACGGCGCTGTTCCTTGGCGTTGGCTTGTCATGGGCCGCAGCAGCCTCGGCTCAAGATGCCTGGCCCACGCGTCCAGTCCGGTTCCTGGTTCCCTGGCCGGCCGGCGGCCTGAATGACTTGATCGCGCGGGCGTTCAACGATCGCGTCTCGCGCACGCTGGGCCAGTCGGTGATCACGGACTTCAAGGGCGGTGCAGCCGGTCGCATCGGCGTGACGGAAATCGCGCGCGCCAAGCCCGACGGCTACACCATCGGCATGGGCAATCTGGGGCCGCTGACGATCTTCCCGTCGCTCTACAAGCAGATGCCCTACAGCGTGAAAGATGACCTGATCCCGATCACGATGTTCGCCGCCTCACCGCTGGTGCTGGTGGTGGCCGGCGACTCGCCGATCAAGAGCGCGCAGGAGCTGGTGGCCGCCGCCCAGGCCAAGCCGGGCGTCCTGAACTTCGCGTCCGTCGGGTTGGGCAGCCCGGCGCATCTGACGTTCGAGCTGCTGAAGAAGCGCACCGGCATCAACGTGGTGCACGTTCCCTACAAGGGCACCAACGAATCGCTGCCGGCCATGTTCGCCGGCGACATCCAGACCACGTTCGACACGCTGCCCAGCCTGCTGCCGCACATCAACGGCGGCCGCTTGCGCGCCTTGGCCGTGACCACGCCGCAGCGCGTGCCGCAGCTGCCCGACGTGCCGACGCTGAAGGAGTTGTCGCTGGCCGATACCGAGGTGGCGTCATGGTACGCGCTGATCGCGCCGGCGGGCACGCCGCAGCCGATCGTCGAGCGCCTCTACAAGGAATACACCGCCGCCGCCCAGCAGCCCGAAATCCAGAAACTGCTGGCCGATCAGGGCCTGATCTATCTGCCCAACACCATGGCGCAGTTCCAGGCGCGCATCGCCGACGAAACTGCCCGCTGGGCGCAAGTGATCAAGGACAACAAGCTGGAGGTCGATCAATGAACGCGCCCATGACGCCCGTCGATGACCGCTACACGCCGATCACGGACCGCTCGGCATGGCTGCATGCCGACATGGTGTCGGGCGAGGACTGGCAGTTCCGCTTCACCGCCCAGGACCTG
Source organism: Vineibacter sp. (assembly GCA_035279205.1). GTDB lineage: Bacteria > Pseudomonadota > Alphaproteobacteria > Reyranellales > Reyranellaceae > Vineibacter. The sequence goes on along the minus strand of DATEIF010000450.1, from coordinate 2,059 downwards.
GATGAGCTCGACGCGGCGATCGCGGTCAACACCGGGCGAGCCGTCACGGAGATCACGCTGGCGTCCTTCGCCATGCCGACACTCTCCGATCGGTTGCGCCGCATCGCCGATGAGGTCGACAACGGACGCGGCATGGCGCTGCTGCGCGGCTTTCCGGCGGAACGCTACAGCGAAGCCCAGTGCGCCACGGCGCTGGTCGGCATCGGCGCACATTTCGGCCGCCTGATCTCGCAGAACATGTACGGCGAGATGGTGTGCAGCGTGCGCAGCACCGGCCGCAAGCTCGGTGAGCCCGGCGTGCGCGGCTACGACACCGACTCCGAGCTGCGCTACCACAACGACGAATGCGACATCATCGGCCTGATGTGCCTGCAGCCGGCGCAGAGCGGTGGCCTGTCATCGATGGTGAGCTCGGCCAGCGTCTTCAACGCCATGCTGCGCGACTGCCCGCAGCACCTGGAGATCCTGTTCCGCGGCTACACCTTCTCGCTGATGGGCGAGGAACGGCCGGGCGTCGGGCCGATCTCGGATCATCTGATCCCGATCTTCTCACGCCATCTGGGCAAGATGTCCTGCCGCTATACGCTCAACACCATCTACCAGGCCAATCGTACGACCGGCATACCGCTGACCGCGCCGGAGCAGGCCGCGCTCGATGCCGTCCTGGAGGTCGCCAAGCGGCCCGAGATGCGCATCGACTTCCAGCTCGACACGGGCGACATCCAGTTCGCCAATAATCTCTCGACCTTGCATGCGCGCACCGCCTTCGTCGACTACGAAGACCCCAAGCAGTGGCGCCACCTGCATCGCGTGTGGCTGGCCTCGCACCATCCCCGGCCGCTGGCCCCCGCCTTCGAGGAACGGTTCAACGACGGCTGGTCGTTCCGCAAGGGTATTCCCGTGAGCCGCAGCCGCTAGGCCGTGCCCACCGAGCCAGCACAGGAGACAGCACGTGGCTGACGAGACGACCCTTGTATTGGAACCGGGCGACGTCACGCTCGCCGACTTGCGGGCCATCGCGCGCGGCGACGTGCGCCTGGCGCTGTCGGCGGCCGCGCAGACCGAGTTGCTGGCCTCGCAGGCCGTCGTGCGGGAGATCGTCGAGAGCGGCCGCGTCGCCTATGGCATCAACACCGGCTTCGGCAAGCTGGCGCAGACCACCATCCCGGCCGGGAGCCTGGCCGAACTGCAGCGCAACCTCGTGCTGTCGCACAGCGTCGGCACAGGCGCGCCGCTGCCGGCGGCCGTGGTGCGCCTCGTGCTGGCGACCAAGGCGGTGAGCCTGGCGCGCGGCCATTCGGGCGTGCGGCCGGCCCTCGTCGATGCGCTGCTGGCCATCTTCAATGCCGGGCTGCTGCCGCGCATTCCCGGCAAGGGCTCGGTGGGCGCCTCGGGCGACCTCGCACCGCTGGCCCATCTGGCCTGCGTGCTGATCGGCGAAGGCGAGGTCACGACGCCCGACGGCACGGTGATATCAGGCGCCGACGCGCTGGCGCGTATCGGGCTCGCGCCGTTCGTGCTGGGCCCCAAGGAAGGCCTGGCGCTGATCAACGGCACGCAGGTCTCGACGGCGTTGGCGCTGGTCGGCCTGTTCGGCGCCGAGGACGTGTTCGCCGCCGGGCTGATGGCCGGCGCGCTGTCGCTGGAAGCGATCCAGGGCTCGGTCAAGCCGCTCGACGCGCGCATCCATGCCGCGCGCGGCCAGCAGGGCCAGATCGCGGTCGCCGGTGCGCTACGCACCCTGCTCGAGGGCAGCGAGATCGTGCTGTCGCATGTTCACTGCGGACGCGTGCAGGACCCCTACTCGATCCGCTGCGTGCCGCAGGTGATGGGCGCCTGCCTCGACAACCTCGCCCATGCCGCCCGCGTGCTGACCGCCGAGGCCAACGCCGCCTCCGACAATCCGCTGGTGTTCGCCGAGAACGGCGACGTGATCTCCGGCGGCAACTTCCACGCCGAGCCGGTGGCGTTCGCCGCCGACAACCTCGCGCTGGCCGCGGCCGAAATCGGCGCGCTCGCGGAGCGCCGTATTGCGTTGCTCATCGACGCGACGCTGTCG
>DATEIF010000449.1:0-6032 GCA_035279205.1 Vineibacter sp. | reverse complement strand
TGTCTTGTTCTTCTCGTAGGCCTCGCGATAGCGGGCGACGAAATTGACGGCGCGGATGACGTCGAAGCAACGGTCGGCCTCGCCGAAATCCATCTTCGCCTGGTCGACGCGGCGGAACAGGTGCTTCATCGCCTTGATCTTGGCGCGCATCGTGGCGCGGATGCCCTTCTCGACCGGCGTACCGCCGAAGTCCTCGGTCCAGGCGACGCGCAGGCTGCCGAGATCGACGGGCCACGGCTCGGCGAAGGCGGCGCCTTCGATGGGAAAGGACAGCGGGTCGGTGTCGTGCTGGCCGACCTGCGTGGCATAGAGCAGGCATGTGTCGGCCACGGTGCGGCCCATCGGGCCCAGCACTGAGATCGGCGTCCAACCCATGGCGCGGCGCTCCACCGCCACCATGCCGGGTGAGGGACGGAAGCCCACCACGCCGCAAAGCGCGGCCGGAATGCGCAGCGAGCCGCCCGTGTCGGAGCCGGTGCAGACCGGCAGCATGTCGGTCGCGAGGGCCACCGCCGAACCGCCCGACGATCCGCCGGGATTGAGCTTCGGATTGAAGGGATTGCCGGTCGCGCCCCAGACCGGATTGCGGCTGTTGGCGCCGGCGCCGAACTCGGGAACGTTGGTCTTGCCGACCACGACCGCGCCGGCGGCGCGCACGCGCGCCACCATCACGTTGTCCCAGCTCGGCACGAAGTCGCGATAGAGCGGCGAGCCGTAGGTCGTGAGAAGATCCTTGGTCTCCTCGAGATCCTTGATGCCGGTCGGCAGACCGTGCAGCAGCGGCAGCTCCTCGCCGCGCCGCACCGCCGTCTCGGCGGCCTTGGCCTCCTTGCGCGCGCGCTCCACGCACATGGCGGTCACGGCATTGACGGCGGGATTGATCTTCTTGATGCGCCGGAGGCTGGCCTCCAGCAATTCGACCGGCGAAATTTCCTTGGTTCCGATACGCCGGCGCAACTCCACCGCCGACAATGCAAGCAACTCTTCGTTGGCCATCGATCTCCCTTTCGTTGACCGGACCTTAGCCCTTCCCGTCTCGTCGAGGGAAGGGCACGATGACCGCGCAGGAGGGAAGCATGGCGCATGCGCTACGCGACAAGGCCGCGATCAGCGGCATCGGCGAGACGGCCTACACGCGCGGCACGACCAAGAGCGGTCTTGCCTTGCAGCTCGAGGCAAGCCTCAAGGCGATCGACGATGCCGGGCTCAGCCCGCGCGATATCGATGGGGTGATCCCCTACTTTCCCGGCGGCGGGATCGCCGAGGATTTCATCGCCAATCTCGGCCTGCCGGATCTTGCTTTGTCGGCCTTCGTCCCGATGGGCGGCGCCACCTGCGTGGCCGCGCTGCAGATGGCGGCGATGGCGGTGGCGACCGGCGTGTGCCGCAACGTGCTGATCTCGGTCGGCCGCACCGGCTACTCCGGGGCGCGGGTCAGCACGCGCCTGCAGCAGTTTCCGCAATTCGCCCTGGCGGCCGAGTTCGAGGCCCCGATCGGCATGTTTGCCCCGGCCCAGCTTTACGCCCAGGGCGCGCGCCGTCACATGGAACTCTACGGCACGACGACCCGGCACTTCGCCGAGGTCGCGGTGGTGACGCGCCGGCACGCGATCCTGAACGGCAACGTGGTGATGAACAAGCCGCTCACAGTGGAGGAGCATCATGCCTCGCGCATGATCGCCGATCCCTTCCGCCTGTTCGATTGCAGCCTGGAGAGCGACGGCGGCGCTGCGGTCGTCGTGAGCGCGACCGACCGCGCGCGCGATCTCAAGCAGCCGTCGGTCACCATCATGGGCGTGGCCGAGGGCCATCCCGAGTCGCCCTCCTCGATCGCGCAGCGGCCGGATCTTCTGGAGTTCGGCCTGGCCAAGGCCGCGCCGCGCGCTTACGGCATGGCCGGCATCGGGCCGAAGGATATCGACGTGGCCGAGATCTACGACTGCTTCACCTTCACCGTAATCAACCAGCTCGAGCTGCTGGGTTTCTGCAAGAAGGGCGAGGGCGGCCCGTTCGTGATGGACGGCCGCATTGCGCTGGGCGGCGAATTGCCGGTCAACACCCATGGCGGCCTGTTGAGCCAGGGCCATGTCGTCGGCCTCAATCATGTGATCGAGCTTACCCGTCAGCTTCGCCATGCCGCCGGCAAGGCGCAGGTCAAAGAGGCCGAGTTGGGCCTCGTCACCGGCTACGGCGACATGGGCGACGGGTCGGTCGCGATCCTGAGGAGGGCGGCATGAGCACGGCCGGGACTGCCACGCCGCCCGCGCCCGAACGGCCGCTGCCGACGCCGACACGCGAGAGCCAACCCTATTGGGACGGCCTGCGCGAGGGCCGCCTCATGCTTCAGCATTGTGCGAGCTGCGGCAAGGCGCGGCACTATCCGCGCCCCGTCTGTCCGCACTGCTTCTCGATGGAAAGCACATGGCGCGAGGCGTCGCTCGACGGCCGCATCCATAGTTGGACCGTCTGCCATCACCCTTTCAACTTCTTCTTCAAGTCGATGACGCCCTATGTCGTGGCCCTGGTCGACATGGAGGCCGGCGTTCGCGTGAATGCGCCCTTGCGCGACATGCCCGAGGACGCATTGAAGATCGGCGCTCCCGTGCGGCTCGCATTCGAGCCGGTGAACAAGGACGTGACGCTGCCCTGCTTCGTCCCCGCCTGATTCGGGCCACTGGTCGTGCCTTCCCGTCGCGCTGCGCGATGGGGAGGTGCCCGCGAAGCGGGCGGAGGGGTCATGAGCATCGGCGGTGGACGCCCATGACCCCTCCGACCCTGCGGGTCACCTCCCCAGCAAAGCTGGAGAGGAAATGATTCAAGCAAGGCGATTCGCGTTGGCGGCGGACAGGCCCGACGTCCCAGGCGTGGACCGGGCGGTCGCGTTGCGCCACGATGGCGAACGCATGTCTGCCGTCGCTTCCCGCCGTCCGTCGCCGATCGCCTGGTTGATCGCCCCGGCGCTCCTGCTGTTCGTCCTGTTCTTCGTCCTGCCCTTCGCCGTCATGGTGGCGATGTCGTTCTTTTCGTCGAACCCGATCGGCAATCCGCACGCGGTCGTGACGACGCGCCACTACCAGCGCTTCATCGAGGATTCCGCCGGCATCTTCCATGATGCGCTGTGGGAGACGCTGCGCATCGGGGTCATCACCACCATCGTCTCGCTGTTGATCGGCTATCCGCTGGCGCACTGGATGGCCCGCATGCAGTCGCGCCTGGGCCATGCGCTCGCCCTGATGGCGGTGATCACGCCGCTGCTTACCGGCATCGTCGTGCGCACCTTCGCCTGGATGACGATCCTGCAAGACAAGGGGGTCATCAACACGACGCTGATCTCCTGGGGCGTGATCCACAAGCCGTTGCCCCTGATGTACAACGAGTTCGGAACGGTGGTGGCGTTGGTCCATATCTACGTGCCTTTCATGGTGCTCACCCTGATCGGTGTGATCGGTCGCATCGACGGGCGACTCGAGCAGGCCGCGCGCAGCCTGGGGGCGGGTCGTCTGCGGGCGTTCGTCGAGGTCACCTTGCCGCTCAGCCTGCCGGGTGTCCTCGCGGGCTCGCTACTGGTCTTTGCCCTCTCGATCAGCGCCTACGTGACCCCCTCCCTGATGGGCGGCACGGCCGTGCTCACCTTGCCCATGCTGATCGCGCAACAGGTCAATACCAGCTTCAATCCGGGCTTTGCGGGCGCTCTGGGCGTGGTCCTTCTGTCCGTGTCGCTGGCGATCGTGATTGCCTACAACCGCATCCTGGCGCGGCTCGCCGGCGAGCAGGGGCTGGCATGAGCGTTGCCTTGAACAAGCGGCCGTTCGATCTCGGCAAGGCGGCCTATCTCGGCCTCAATCTCCTGTTGCTGGCCTTCCTGCTGGTGCCGATTGCCATCATCCTGGTGTTCGCGCTGAACCCGACACCCTACATCTCCTTTCCGCCGGTCGGCATTACCCTGCACTGGTTCGACAAGTTCTTCGAGACCGGCGACTTCATGCGTTCGCTGTGGCTGTCGCTGTGGATCGCCGCCTGCGTGCTGGTTCTGTCGGTGGTGATCGGCGGCGCCTGCGCTCTGGCGCTGGCACGCGGCCATCTGCCGGGACAGGCGTTTCTCACCGCTTTCTTCATGTCGCCGCTGATGCTGCCCGCCATCCTGACCGGCCTGGCGCTGTTCCAGAGCTACCTGCTGGCGGGCATCGGCCGGCCGGTCTGGGGCCTGATCATGGCACATACGCTGATCGCGGTCCCCTACGTGCTGCGCACGACGCTGGCCGTCCTGCACAATTTCGACCGCCGCATCGAGGAGGCCGCCTCGGTGCTGGGCGCGAGCCCGGCCCGCGTCTTCTTCGAGGTCACCCTGCCGCTGATCCAGCCGGGCGTGTTCGCCGGCGGCGTCTTCGCCTTCATCGTCTCGTTCGACCAGTTTCCGGTCTCGCTCTTCCTGGTGGTTCCCAAGGGCGAGACGCTGCCGGTGGTGCTGTTCAACTACATGAAGTTCGACCTCGACGGCGCCATCGCCGCGGCCTCGATGGTCTCGATTTTGTTGGCGCTCGCCGTGGTCCTGACGCTGGAAAAGCTGATCGGGCTCAAGGCCTACGTTAAGCTCTGAACGTCAAACAGGAGACTTCGACCATGATCTCACGCCATCGGGTTTCGCGACGGACCATGTTGCGGGCCGGCGCCGGCCTGGCCGCCGCTGCATCGTTCGCTGCGCCGGCGATCCTCCACGCCGAGACCAAGACACTCAAGATCACCACCTGGGGCGGCAAGTGGGGCGACATCATGAAGGCCACGGTCCTGCCAGGCTTCGAGAAGGAGCATGGCTGCACCGTTTCCGCCGACCAGGCCTTCCCGTATGTCCCCAAGCTGCAGGTCAGCCCGCGGAACGATCCGCTGTACGACGTGCTGCACACCAACTCCAACGAGCAGTGGCTGGCCGTTGTCGACGGGCTGGTGATGGACAAGATCACCGCCAAGGAGGTGCCCAACGTCGCCGATGTCTATCCCTACGCGGTGAGCGACAAGATCGTCGGCGTCTCGATCTTCACCAGCGCGATCGGGCTCGGCTACCGGACCGACAAGGGCATCACGCCGCCCAAGTCGTGGAAGGACCTGGCCGATCCCAAGCTCGCCGGCGCCCGCGGCGGCTATCTCATCCCCGTGAACAGCCTCGGCCAGTGCCATCTCATGATGCTGGGCAAGGTCTACGGCAAGGGGCTGCAGGATCTCGACGCGGCCTACAAGGCGCTGGAGCAGCTCAAGCCTATCAAGCTCGTGGATTTCACTGGCCAGATGGAAAAGATGCTGCTGTCGGCGGAGGTGGTGGAAGGCGTCATCCACGATTCCGGCGTCTATCGCTACGAGGGCGCCAATCGCCAGCCGGTCGATTTCTGCAGCCCGAGCGAAGGCGTAATGGCGCTGGAGCAGGTGCTGAACGTGACGCCGGGCTCCAAGGTGAAGGAACTGGCCTTCGCCTATATCGACTACATGCTGCGGCCGGACGTGCAGAAGCTGCTGGCCGAAGGCGTGTGGTATTCGCCGGCGAACAAGAAGGTGAAGCTCGAGGAAAAGTACGACGCCAAGCTTCTCACGACGCCCCAGAAGGTCGCGACTCTGATCCAGCCCGACTGGAAATGGTACAACGCCCGCAAGGACGACATCGACGCGCGCGTGACGAAGATTTTGAAGGGCTGACGAGAAAGGCTGATGAAAAGTGTCATCCCGAGCGCCGCGAGGGATCTTACCAGGTCGGGAAAGATCCCTCGGCCTATGGCCTCGGGATGACACCGTCTAACTGCATGACCTCCGCCGCCATCGAACTCCAACATGTCACCAAGACCTTCGACGGCAAGGTGGTTGCCGTCGACGACGTCACGCTCGATATCAGGGCGGGCGAGTTCTTCTCCCTGCTGGGGCCGTCGGGCTGCGGCAAGACCACGTCGCTGCGCATGATCGCGGGCTTCGAGATGCCCGACTCGGGCCGCGTTCACGTGGGCGGCGAGGACATCACCGACCTGCCCGTGCACCGCCGCGACATGGGCATG
>DATEIF010000448.1:0-10422 GCA_035279205.1 Vineibacter sp. | reverse complement strand
CGCTGGTCGACAGGCTCATGGCGCACGCGACGCGACTGCCGATCGTGGTGGCTTCGCGCGCCGGCGGCGGCCCGCTGTTGCGCCACACCTATGAAGGTCCGGGATCGGAGATCGCGTTGCGCGCGGGCGGCCTGATCTTCGCCGGCCGCCTGCCGCCGCTGAAGGCGCGGCTGCTGCTGGATCTGCTGCTGCGCGCCGGGGCGGGTCGCGACACGATGGCGGCGGTGTTCGACAGGTCGGGCGGAGCCGGCGTATGAAGGTGGGGTACGCGTTGCATCGGCTGCTCCAGGGAGGAGGCGCTTCATGCATCGGCGATCGTTTGTGGCGAGTGTCGCGTTGGCCGGCGTCGTGCCAGCCGCTGTCCGTGCGCAAGCTCTTGCGTCAAAGCAGATCCGCATCCTGGTCGGCTTCGCGCCCGGCGGCGGTGGCGACACGGTCGCCCGCATTCTGGGCCAGGAGCTGACGCGCGACGACGGACTGTCGATCCTGGTCGACAACAAGCCCGGTGCCGGCGGCAACGTCGCGACCCGCGAGCTGGTGCGCGCGACGGCCGACGGCACCACGGTCATGCTGGCCAATGTCGGCGTGCTGGCGGTCAATCCCTACGCGATGAAGAACGCCGGCTACGATCCGCAGACCGACCTGGTGCCGGTGAGCATGGCGGTCGAGTTCGCCAATGTGCTGGTGGTGCATCCCTCCGTGCCAGCCAGGACGCTGGCGGAGTATCTGGCGCTGGCCAAGCGGCCGGAGGGCATGACATACGGCACCTCGGGCATCGGTAGCGCCGGTCATCTGGGCGGCGAGCTGCTGCGCTCGATGAGCGGCGCCAGGTTGACGCACGCGCCCTATCGCGGCGGCGGTCCGGCGATGAACGACCTCATTGCGGGCCACGTGCCCTCGCTGATCGCCAGTGCCCCCACGGCCACCGGCTTCATGCGCGAGGGCCGCATCCGGGCGCTGGCCGTCACCAGCGCGCGGCGCTCGCCCTTCGATCCCGAGGTGCCGACCATCGCGGAGTTGGGCTTCGCCGGCTACGACGCCACGAACTGGTACGCCCTGGTGGCGCCGGCCAAGACGCCGCCGGATATCGTCGCGGCGCTGAACGCCCTGTTCGTGAAGGCGCTGAAGGCACCCGACGTGCGCGAGGCGCTGGCCAAGCAGGGCATCGAATCGACACCGTCGACACCGCAGGTGCTGGCCGAGCGCATCACCAGCGAAGGCGCAACCTGGAAGAAGATCATCGCCGCCGCCGGCATTCGCATTGAGTAGATCCCTCCCCCACGAGAGTGGGGGAGGTGGCCGAAGGCCGGAGGGGGAGCCCACGTGGTCTTTATTATTGAGACCACGCCGCCTCCCCTCCGCCCCTTCGGGGCACCTCCCCACTGCGTGGGGAGGTGGAACTACCTCTTCCCCGCTTGCCCTTGTTCCAGCGTGAGCGCGATCGGTGTCTGGAAGTCGTTGCCGCCGATGGGCCGCGGCTCCTTGAGCTGGAACAGCGTCTGCTTGGCCGCCACCAGCCGCGCCGTCATGACGAGCTTGCGCCCCTCCAAGGCGGTATCCTTGGGCAGGCGCAGCGCGAAGGGGATCGGCACCTGCCAGCCACTGCGCACGACCTGCTCGGCCATGATGGTGCCGGCCGGATCACGGGCGATGTCGAGCAGCTGCACGCGCAGCTCGGCCCCCGGCGGCAGCGCCATCCGTTGCAGGTAGGTGGCAGAACCCGCGATGACGGTGGCCGGCGGCAGTGCATCGCCCAGGCTCGCCATGAGCTGGCTGGCGTGGAACATGACCGCCTGGCCTTTTTGATCGAGCACGCAGGTGAAGCGGAACGGCACGCTGGTGCCGTCGCGCCGCCGCCGCGCCCCCGTGCCGGTCACCGTGGTGGCGATCATCTGCGCGCCCATCTTTTCCTCGGTGCGCTCGATCGTCACCCAAGGCGTGCCGTCGACCATGATGGTGCCGAAGGCCGCGTCGTGCTGGCGGGTGTCGAGGCCGAGCTTGCCGGCGCAGCGCGAGATCGCCGACGAGGAGATGCCCTCTTGTGCCAACGCCGGTGTGGCCAGGGCTGCGACGAGTGTGGTCGTGAGGGCGGCGATCGCGATGCGGTACATGAGGTCTCCGGCGGGACGTGGGCGCGGCGGCAGTCTATCGTGTCTTTCATCTGGTGCGGAGGATCATGGTGGCCGCTCGAACCGTTCTCATCGCGGGTGCCTCGGGCATCGTGGGACGCGCCGCCGTGGCGCACTTTGCCGCATTACCTGACGTGCGGGTGATCGCGGTCTCGCGCCGGCCGCCGGATCTCGATGCCAACTATCGCTTCGTGAAACTCGATCTGACGGATGTGGCGGCGTGCGAGGCCGCCGCCGCGGCGTTCGCCGACGTCACGCACGTGGTCTACGCCGCGCTGCATGAAAAGCCCGGCCTGATCCGCGGCTGGCGCGAGGCTGACCAGATGCAGACCAACCTCGCCATGCTGCGCAACCTGATGCAGCCGCTGCTGCGCGCCGCCCCGCTGTTGCGGCACGTCACCTTGCTGCAGGGCACCAAGGCTTACGGCGCCCATCTCAGGCCGATCCCGGTGCCGGCGCGCGAGCGTTGGCCGCGCGATAATCACGCCAACTTCTACTGGCTGCAGGAGGACTGGCTGCGCGCCGCGCAGGCCGGGCGCGACTGGCTTTTCACCATCCTGCGGCCGCAGATCATCTTTGGCCACGGCATGGGCAGCCCGATGAACATGCTGTCGGCCATTGGCGCCTATGCCGCGATCCTCAAGGCGCAAGGCGAGCCGCTGCATTGGCCGGGCGGCGCGGCCTATCTGGCCGAGGCCGTGTGCGCCGACCTGCTGGCACGCGCCATCGACTGGGCCGGGACCAGCCCCGGTGCCGCCGGCGAGACTTTCAACGTCACCAACGGCGACGTCTTCTGCTGGCACAACGTGTGGCCTGCCATTGCCCGCGCGCTCGACATGGCGCCGGGCGAGGCCAGGCCCCTGCGGCTGGCCCGGGAGATGCCGGCGCTCGAGGCGGCGTGGGCCGCTGTCGTGCAGCGCCACGGCCTGCGTTCGGGGACCCTGCAGCAGTTCGTCGGCGACTCGTTCTTCTATGCCGATTTCAGCTTTGCCCACGGCCGCGACGTGTCCCCGCCGGCGGCGCTGGTCAGCACGATCAAGATCCGCCAGGCGGGCTTTGCCGACTGCCTCGATAGCGAAGACATGTTCGCGGCGTGGTTCGCCAGGCTGCAGCAGATGCGCTTGTTGCCGTCGGTCTGATCGGTTGTTTCGCGAGCCGATATCGGCGCCATCCGTCGCTTGGCGGCGCGGCGTGAAAGCCGCAGAACCGTCGTATCGCTGACTTTTTCGCCAGAGCCGACCATGATCCCGCGCACACTGTTCTCCCCCGAGCACGAGATGTTCCGCGAAACCGCGCGCCGCTTCGTCGAGCGCGAGATCGTGCCGCACTATTACCAGTGGGAGCAGGACGCGCGGGTGCCGCGCGAGGTGTGGCTCAAGGCCGGCGCCACCGGCCTGCTGCTGTGCGACGTGCCGGAAGAGTACGGCGGGATGGGCGGCGATTTCCGCCACAGCGTGATCGTCATGGAGGAGCTGGGCCGCGCCGGCGCCACCGGCGTCTTCTTCAGCCTGCACTCCGACATCGTCGCGCCCTACATTCTCAAGTACGGCAGCGAGCAGCTCAAGCGGGCGTGGCTCAACCGCATGGCGACCGGCGAGGCGATCGGCGCCATCGCCATGACCGAGCCGTCGGCCGGCTCCGACCTGCAGGCGATCCGCACCACCGCCGTGCGCGACGGCGACGAGTATGTGATCAGCGGCCAGAAGGTGTTCATCTCCAACGGCCAGACCGCCGACCTGGTGATCGTGGCCTGCAAGACCGATCCCAAGCAGGGCGCCAAGGGCATGAGTCTGATCGTGGTCGAGACCGACCGGCCGGGCTTCCGGCGCGGCCGCCAGCTCAAGAAGATCGGCATGCATTCACAGGACACGTCGGAGCTGTTCTTCGACCAGGTGCGTGTGCCGGTCAGCAACATCCTCGCCAGTGAAGGGCAGGGCTTCGCGCTGCTGATGAACGAGCTGGCGCAGGAGCGCCTCACCCAGGCGGTGAAAGCGGTGTCCGCCTGCGAGGCGGCGCTGGCGTGGACCATCGACTATGTCACGCAGCGCCACGCCTTCGGCAAGCCGATCGCGGCGTTCCAGAACACGCAGTTCAAGATCGCCGAGATGAAGGCCAAGATCGTCGCCCAGCGCGTGCTGGTGGACCGCTGCATCGAACTGCATCTGGAGCGGAAGTTCGATTCCGTCGACGCGGCGATGGCCAAGATGACCACCACCGAGTTGCAGTGCGAGGTGGTCGACGAATGCCTGCAGCTGCACGGCGGCTACGGCTACATGACCGAGTTCCCGATCGCACGCGCCTACGCCGACGCGCGCTACACCAAGATCGCCGGTGGCTCGATCGAGGTCATGAAGACCATCATCGCCCGCAGCCTCTTCGCGCGCTGACGGCTGCGAGCCGTCATCCCGCGCAAACTGTCATCCCGAGCGCAGCGAGGGATCTCCCGCGAATGACGCACGGTGCGCTCTCCGCAGGAGATCCCTCGCTACGTTCGGGATGACGGAGGCTCTCACCCGTTGCGGAAGGCGTAGGCGTAGCCATTGATCGCCGGCACGCCGCCGAGGTGGGCGTACAGCACCTTCGAGCCGGCCGGGAAATAGCCCTTCTTCACCAGGTCGATCATGGCCTGCATCGACTTGCCCTCGTACACCGGGTCGGTCATGACGCCCTCCAGTCGGGCGCACAGGCGGATCGCGGCCTTGGTCTCTTCCGAGGGCACGCCGTAGCAGGGGTAGGCATAGTCATCCACCAGCACGACATCGTCGGCGGTCACCGGCGTATTGAGCGCGACCAGGTCGGCAGTCTTGCGTGCGATGTCGAGCACCTGTGCTTTGGTCTGTGCCGGCGTCGCCGACGCATCGATGCCGATCACCCGGCGCTGGCGGCCATCCTTGGCGAAGCCCACCAGCATGCCGGCATGCGTCGAGCCGGTGACGGTGCAGACGACGATGTAGTCGAACTGGAACCCGAGCGCCTGCTCCTGGGCGCGCACTTCCTCGGCGAAGCCGACATAGCCCAGGCCGCCGAACTTGTGCACCGAGGCGCCGGCCGGGATGGCGTACGGCTTGCCGCCCTTGGCCTTGACGTCGGCGATGGCGTTTTCCCAGCTCTGCCGGATGCCGATGTCGAAGCCGGCGTCGACCAGTTCGACCTCGGCGCCCATGACGCGGCTCAGCAGGATATTGCCGACGCGATCGTAGACGGCATCCTCGTGCGGCACCCAGGCTTCCTGCACCAGTCGGCATTTCATGCCCAGCCGCGCCGCTGTCGCCGCCACCATGCGCGTATGATTGGATTGTACGCCGCCGATCGAGACCAGCGTGTCGGCGCCCGCGGCGATGGCGTCGGGCACGATGTACTCCAGCTTGCGCAGCTTGTTGCCGCCGAAGGCCAGGCCGGAGTTGCAGTCCTCGCGCTTGGCGAAGATTTCGACGCCGCCGCCGAGATGGGCCGAGAGCCGCGCCATCTTTTCGATCGGCGTCGGCCCGAAGGTCAGCGGGTAGCGCTCGAATTTCTCCAGCATGGTCAGGCCTTCCCTGTGGCGAACGACCGGAGGCTAGCGCAGGCAGCAGGAAAGGTGCTCTCTGCTTTGCCGGCAATCTGTAAGGTTGGCGCTGATGGAGCCAAGGATCTGATATGATCACTCAGATTCGCGGCCGCCAGCGGAAGGTTCTTCCATGACCGATCAACTGGACAAGATCGACCTGAAGATCCTGCGCCTTCTGCAGAAGGACGGACGGCTCACCAACGCCGAACTGGCGCAACGTGCCGACGTGAGCGCCGCCACATGCCACCGCCGCACGCAGCGCTTGTTCGACGCCGGCTACATCGATGGCGTACGTGCCAGGATTGCCCCCGACCGTGTCAACCGTGGCACCTTGGTGGTGGTCGGCGTCGTGCTCGACCGCTCGACGCCGGAAAGCTTCGCTGCGTTCGAGGCCGCCATCCGCAAGCTGCCGGCTGTGCTTGACTGTCATCTCGTCGCCGGCGATTTCGACTACTTCCTGAAGATCCGGGTGCATGACATCGCCGATTTCAACCGGCTGCACGGCAGCCGGCTGATCGCGGTGCCCGGCGTGCGCCAGACCCGCACCTTCTTCGTGATGAAGGAAGTCGTCGACAACGCCCCGTTGGACTTTTGATCTCCTCCCCCAACGCAGTTGGGGGAGGTGGCCGAAGGCCGGAGGGGGAGCCGACGTGGTCTCAGTTACCAAGACCGCGTCGGCTCCCCTCCGCCCCTTCGGGGCACCTCCCCAGCAGAGCTGGGGAGGAGGATGTGGATCTCGGCGCCGCGAACTTAATCCAGCGAGATCTTCAGTTCCTTGATCAGCGCGCCCCACTTCGTCGACTCGGCGCGCACCGTCTCGGCGAATTGCGCGGGCGTGCTGGAGATCGGCTCGACGCCCAGCTCGTCGAAGCGCTTGACCACGGCGGCGCTGCCGACGGCCTTGACCAGCTCTGCGTTGAGGCGCTCGACGATCGGCTTGGGCGTGCCGGCGGGCGCGGCCAAGCCCTGCAGGGCGTAGGCTTCGCTGTCAGCGACGCCGGCTTCGGCCAAGGTCGGCACGTCGGGGAGTGCCGCCAGGCGCTTGGCCGATGCGACGGCCAGCACGCGCACCTTGCCGGCGCGCACATGCTGGATGCCGGCCGCGAGGTCGAGGAACATCGAGGGCACCTGTCCCGCGATCAGGTCCTGCACCGCCGGTGCGGCGCCCTTGTACGGCACATGCAGGCCCTTGCTGGCGCTGCGCTGGTTGAACAGCTCCATCGCCAGGTGGTGCGGCGTGCCGATGCCCGGTGTGGCGTAGCCCAGCGGCTCCTTCGCCGCAGCACGCAGCGCGATGAACTCCTTGACCGTCTTGGCTTCGACCGAAGGGTGCACCACCAGCAGCAGGTTGAAGCGCGCCATCATGCCGATCAGCACGAAGTCCTTGGCCGGATCGTAGGGCAGCGCCTTGTAGAGATGCGGGTTGGAGGACAGCGTGCTGGTATCGCCTGTGCCGATCGTATAGCCGTCGGGCTTGGACTGTTTCAGCGCCTCGGCGCCGATGATCGTCGCGGCGCCCGGCTTGTTGTCGACGATGATCTGTTGGCCCAGAGTGGCCTTCATCTCTTCCGCCAGGGTGCGGGCCACGACGTCGGTGCCGCCGCCGGCCGGATAGGGCACGATCCAGCGGATCGGTTGCGACGGATAGGCCTGCGCCCGCGTCGGCGTGGTGATCACGGCGGGCAGGGCCAGCGACAGGCCGGTGGCCAGCAATGTACGACGATGCATTCTACGTCTCCCTCATCGATCGTGTCGTGTGCTTATGGACGGCGCAGCCATTGCGCGATGAAAGCCGCGACGGCCTCGGCATCGTCGAGGTCGAGCCACGCATGCGCGGCGGCGTCCTGGTGGTCGGCACGCGGTGCTGCGACGGCGAGCAGGCCAGGATCGTCCCCGGCGCGCAACGCCTTGCCCTCGGCGGCGCGCCAGACCTCGATGCGCGGATGGGCATGGCCGGTGAAGCCCTCGACCAGGACCAGGTCGACCGGCGCCATGCGTGCCAGCAGCGCCTCCAGCGTGATCTCGGCACCCTCGCGGTTCTCGCGCATCAGCGCCCAGCGGCGTTCGGATGCCACCATGACCTCATGCGCGCCAGCCTTGCGGTGGCGCCATGAATCCTTGCCCTCGGTGTCGACATCGAAGCCGTGGTGCGATCGCTTGACCGTCGAGACGGTGATGCCACGCCCGATCAGCAACGGCAGCAGCTGTTCGATCAACGTTGTCTTGCCGCTGCCGCTCCAGCCCACGATACCCAGGAGTTTCATATCAGACGCTGCCCATTTACCCCCGGAAGCGCGGGCCTCCGGCCCGCTCATGTCTCGGCGCTACGCGCCGATGCGGGCGAGACGCCCGCGCTCCCAGGCCGATAGGTGCACGACGCGGCAGGAACGTCAATCGACCAACGCGATGCGCGGTGTGGCGCCAGTCCGCGGCAGGGCGCGGCCGATGATCGCCGCATCGGGTGTATCGGCGCGAAGCGCTGCCAGCAATGCGTCGGCCTTGTCGGCGGCAATCCCGATCAGCAGGCCTCCCGAGGTCTGCGGGTCGTAGAGCAGGCCGGCATCACCCGATGCCACAAAACGGGCGCCGGCGGTGCGGTTGGCAGGCGCCATGGTGCTCTCGATACCGCGCGAGACCAGGCCGGCGGCACCCGGCAGCGCTGGTAATGCGTCCAGCGACAGCTCGGCATCCAGGGTTGACGCGCGCAGCATCTCCAGCAGATGGCCAGCCAGCCCGAAGCCGGTGATGTCGGTGCAGGCGACAACGCCGGCGGCGCGCGCCGTCTCGGCCGGCGGTCCGTTGGAGCGCAGCATCGAGTCGATCGCGGTGGCGATCCAGGCCGCGCGCGCCTCGCCGCGCATGTCGGCGGCGAACAGCGCGCCCGTGCCCAGCGCCTTGGTGAGGATCAAGGCATCGCCCGCCTTCAAAGCGCCCTTGCGCAACAGGCGTTCGGCCGGCGCCGTTCCGTTCACCGTCAGGCCCAGGCTCAGCTCCATGCCCTCGCCGGTATGGCCGCCGATCAACGTGGCGCCGGCGCGCTTCAGTTCCTCGAGGACACCCTGCAGCAGGGCGCGCAGGTCATTCTCCTGCAGGCGCGGTGGCGCGTGCGGCAGCACGGCCGTCATCAGTGCGCTGTGCGCCGCCGCACCCGTGGCGAACAGGTCGGACAGGCAATGCAGCGCGACGATACGGCCGAACAGCCACGGATCGTCGATCAGGGCGCGGAAGAAATCGACGCTCTGCACCAGGGCCAGGCCCGCCGGCACGGCGATGGCCGAGGCATCCTCGGCGTCGCTGACGCCCAGCAGCACGCCGTCGCGCGACGGGATGGCGACGTCGTGCAGCGCGCGGCGCAGGATGTCGCCGTCGATCTTGGCGCCGCAGCCGGCGCAGCGCATCGCCTCCATCGCGGCGGCATTGGCCGCCGGCGCCATAGGCGTCGCGCCGCCCATCGCCATCGCGCCCGGCCGCAGCGCCTGGTACATGCGCATCCAGCGCCGGTCGATGCGATCCTTCCAGCGCCACACCCAGTCGCCGCGCACCCACAGCGCGCCGCGTGCGCCGACGGCATGCTGATCGCCGGTGGAGACCAGGGTCAGGAACCGGCGTTGCGGTGCGTAGGCTTGCAGTGCGCCGTCGGTCGCTCCCAGAAGATTGTGCGCCAGCACCGGCCCCTCGCGCACAGCGAAGACACCGGCTTTGGCCAGCGGCCGGGGACCGAAGGCAATGACATCACCGGCCCCGAACACGTCGGCGTGCGACGTCGACTGCAGGTACTGGTTCACCTTGATGAAGCCGCGTTCGTCCAGCGCCAGGCCGGTGTCGCGCAGCCATGTCGGCGCGCCGGCATCGACGACCCACAAGGTGACGTCGCTGGCCACGTGCGTGCCATCGTCGAGCACGACGCCGTCGGCCTGCACCGTGCTGACGCCGCGCCCGGTCGTGACCGCAACGCCGCGTTCGGCCAGTACGCGCGCGAACGTGCGCCGCACCGCCGGTGGGTGTGTCGGCAGGACCTCCTCGCTCCGGGTCACCAGCGCGAACGACGCCTTGTCGCCCAGCCCCGCCGTGTTCAGCCGATGTTGCAGGGCCAGGCACAGCTCGACGCCGCCGGCGCCGCCGCCGATCATCAGGATGCGCAGCGTGCCCGCCGTGGTGGCGCGCAACCGCGCCTCGATGTTCGCCCAGCCGCGTCGGAAGCCGTCGACCGGTTTCACGGGCAACGCATGTTGCGCCGCGCCTGGCACGCTCGCCATCTCCGGCCGTGAACCGATGTCGATCGACAGCCGCTCGAACGCCACCGGTGGCCGCCGGTCGCACAGCACCTGCTGGCCGGTCAGGTCCAGTCCGACGGCCTCGGCATGGTAAAGCCGCGCCCCGGCTGCCTGGCACAGCGGCCGCAGATCAATGTGTGCGTCTTCATGCGTGTAATGCCCCGCCAGCAGACCGGGCAGCATGCCGGAGTAGGGCGTCTCCAGATCGCGTGCGATCACCGTCAGCCGCACATGGGCCGGCCGCTTCATCGCCGCCTGCCGCAGCACCTCGACGTGCGCATGCCCGCCGCCCACGAGCACTAGCTCGAGGCGCGGTTTGATTGTCGATGTGGAGGAAGAGGCTGATGGCACGCCGGCACCCTACGCGACTCGAGGCGGTCGATGCGAGCGCCGGGTGCTGTCCGGAAGGATCATCAAAAGTGACTGCTCGCAAATCGCGATGGGTCTTCTAACACATTGATCGCTCACGAAC
>DATEIF010000447.1:0-21825 GCA_035279205.1 Vineibacter sp. | reverse complement strand
CAATCCTTCGGGAGCATCCGCCATGGCCGCGTCCGACGCCTCCAGAGAGTGGCCCAATCCCATGGGCACCGACGGCTTCGAGTTCGTCGAATACACGGCGCCCGAGCCGGAGGCGCTGGGCCGGCTGTTCGAGAGCCTGGGCTTCGTCGCCGTCGCCCGCCACCGCTCGAAGAACGTGACGCTCTATCGCCAGGGCGACATCAACTTCATCGTCAATGCCGAGCCCGAGAGCTTCGCGCAGGGCTTCGCGCGCGTGCACGGCCCCAGCATCTGCGCCATCGCCTTTCGCGTGAAGGATGCGGCGCGCGCCTACAAGCGTGCGCTGTCGCTGGGCGCCTGGGGCGTGGAAGGCAAGGTCGGGCCGATGGAGCTCAACATTCCGGCCATCAAGGGCATCGGCGACAGCCTGATCTACCTGGTCGACCGCTACGGCGCCAAGGGTACGATCTATGACGTCGACTTCGACTATCTGCCCGGGGTCGAGCGCGATCCCGCCGGCCAGGGGCTGACCTACATCGATCACCTGACCCACAACGTGCATCGCGGCCGCATGGCCGAGTGGTCGGCGTTCTACGAACGGCTGTTCAATTTCCGCGAGATCAAATATTTCGACATCGAGGGCAAGCTGACCGGCCTGAAGTCGAAGGCGATGACCAGCCCGTGCGGCAAGATCCGCATCCCCATCAACGAGAGCTCCGACGACAAGTCGCAGATCCAGGAATACCTGTCGGCCTATCACGGCGAGGGCATCCAGCACGTGGCGCTGGGCAGCGCCGACATCTACGCCACGGTCGAGGCGCTGCGGGCGCAGGGCGTGGTGTTCCAGGATACGCTCGACACCTACTACGAAGGCATCGACAAGCGGCTGCCGCAGCACGGCGAGGACATCGAGCGGCTCAAGCGCAACCGCATCCTGATCGACGGCGCGCCGACGGCCGACGGCGGCAAGCTGCTGCAGATCTTCACCACCACGGTGATCGGCCCGATCTTCTTCGAGATCATCCAGCGCAAGGGCGACGACGGCTTCGGCGAGGGCAACTTCCGTGCCCTGTTCGAGTCGATCGAGCTCGACCAGATCCGCCGCGGCGTGCTTAAGGCTTAAGGCCGATCGTTCGGAAGCACCTGGCGAGGCTGTCATCCCGAGCGATGCGAGGGATGACAAAGCGTCACCATATCTTTGTCATCGCTCTTGTTAAGAGTTACATATGGGCGTATGTAAATCATATGACCCACCTTAGCATCCGTGACCTTCAGAAAATCTCCAGCGAAACGATCGGCGCGTTGCCGGGTCCGACGCCGGTGAAGTCGGGTGAGCGGACCGTCGGTCTGTTGATCCCGCTCAAGGCTGCGGACCCTGATCGCCTGGCCGCCGTGCTGGCGCGGGCCGAAGCGCTTGCCAAGGGGCGCGATCACGCCAAGGACGACGCTGCGCTTGCACCTTTCGGTGACGTCGATCCGGTCGACTGGTCCGTCGAGGCCGTGCGCGCACTCCAGGCGGAACGCCCCTGAAGGATGCGAGCGCCCTCGTCGACACTGGTCCTCGACGCCGCGATTCTGGTGTCGGCCGCGCGGGGGAGAAGCTCTGGCGCCATTCTGGCGGCGGCGCGCACAGCGGCGCTTGTGACGACGGACCGCGTCATGCACGAGGCGCGGCGACGCATCGAGCTTGGTCTGAAACGTCCCGAGCTTCTCGACATTCTCGATGCGCTGGCGGCGGAGATGACCATCGTGCCGGTCGCGGCGTTGACGCCTGATCTGGAGCGGAGCGAAGCGACGCTCAGGGATGCGGTTGCGAGTCGCAACGGCTCGACGCGCGACGCCCACGTGCTCGCGCTGGCGTGGAGCGTCGAGGCAGACATATGGACGACCGATCGCGATTTCGCAGGCACTGGCGTCGCGACATGGTCAACACCGAACCTCATGCGCGGACTTGCCGATGCTGCGCGTGATCGCGTGTGATGTCCTTGCGTCGCTCGTACGATCAGACGCCAAGCATGGCGTGACCCTTCGATGGTCGCGCGCTAGTCTCGGCGCTGACGCGTCGGTGCATCGCAGGGGAAGATGATGAAGTTCTACGGCTATTTCCGTTCGTCGGCGGCGTTTCGCGTGCGTATCGCGATGAACCTGAAGGGCATTGCGCCCGATCTGGCGTTCATCCATCTGCGCCGCCAGGAACAGACCTCGCCCGCTTACACACGCCTCAATCCGCAGCAGCTGGTGCCGACCCTGGTGTTGGACGACGGCACGGCGCTGGCGCAGTCGCTGGCCATCCTCGAGTACCTCGAGGAAACACATCCCGAGCCGCCGATCCTGCCCAAGGACCCGGCCGGCCGTGCCCGCGTGCGGTCGCTGGCCATGATCCCGGCGTGCGAGGTTCATCCGATCCAGAACCTGCGGGTCCTCGGTTACCTGGGCAAAACCTACGGCCAGGACGATGCCGGCAAGCAGGCCTGGGCGCAGCACTGGATCGATGTCGGTTTCACGGCCTACGAGGCCTCCGTCGCCGGCCACCCCAAGACCGGGCGCTTCTCGCACGGCGATACGCCCACCATCGCCGACATGTGCCTGGTGCCGCAGGTCTTCAACGCCAAGCGGTTCGGCAACGACCTCACGAAATACCCGACCTTGATGCGGATCTTCGACACCTGCATGGCCCATCCGGCCTTTGACCAAGCGCAACCGTCGAAGCAGCCCGACGCCGAGGCGTAACGGCAGGTCTGTCAGCCCGAGCGCACATCGTTCGGGATGACAACAACGCGATGTGTCCGGAGTGCGCTTGCGCCAAGGGCCGGTGTGTCACAAGTTGACGCAAGCGTAGACTTCGCGCTGGCGGCTCACGTGGAGCAGGGGACCGGGTTATGGCTGTTCCTTCCTTGGCGCGTGTCGCCCTCTGTGTCGGGCTCATCTGGTCGTCTGTCGTCGTTGCGCAGGATGTCACGCCGCCGTCATCGTCACCGCGGCCGGCGGCCAGCCAGAAGGGCACAGCCGCACGCGGCGAGACGCCGGCAGCCGGCGAGCAGCTGCGCCTGCCGCGCGATGCCACAAGCCAGCACACGCTGACCCTTCCTGACCGGAAGCTGTCGTTCGCCGCCACCGCTGGTTCGATCCGGCACTATGACGACAAGGGCGAACCGCAAGCCGATATCGCCTTTACCGCCTATCAGCTCGAAGGTACCGATCCGCGCACGCGCCCGGTGACATTCCTGTTCAACGGCGGGCCGGGCAGTGCATCCGCCTGGCTGCAGTTCGGCAGCGCCGGTCCGTGGCGCCTCAACATGAGCAAGGACGCCGCGATGCCGTCGGCGCCGGCCGAGCTGCTGCCCAATGCGCAGACCTGGCTCGACTTCACCGACCTGGTGTTCATCGATCCGGTCGGCACCGGTTACAGTCGTTTCATCGCCAGCGGCGAGGCGGTGCGAAACCGGTTCCTGTCCGTCGATGGTGATGCGGCGTCGGTGGCGCTGACGATCCGCCGCTGGCTGGAGAAATCCGGCCGCCTGACATCACCGAAATTCGTTGTCGGCGAGAGCTATGGCGGCATCCGTGGTCCGCGGGTGGTGCGCAACCTGGAGACCGAGCAGGGTGTCGGCGTGAAGGGCCTGATCCTGGTGTCGCCCGTGCTGGATTTCCGCGATTTTGCCGGCTCCAGTCTTCTGCAGTATGTGGCGCGGCTGCCCACCATGGCGGCGGTCGCGCGCGAGCAGAAGGGCGCGGTCACGCATGCCGACATGGCCGACGTCGAGCACTATGCCAGGACCGATTTTCTCCTCGACCTCATCAAGGGCGAGGCCGATGTCGAGGCGACCACGCGGCTGGCCGATCGAGTCGCGGCCCTGACCGGGATCGACCAGGCGATCAGCCGCCGGCTGGCCGGCCGTTTCGACCAGGCCGAATTCCGCCGCGAATTCGATCGGCGCAACGGGCGGGTGCTGGGACGTTACGATGCGTCGGTGTCGGGCATCGATCCCTACCCGGGGTCGAGCTCCTTCCTGTTCGATGATCCATCCGCCGATCCGCTGGTGGCGCCGCTGACCAGCGCCGCGGTCGACCTCTATACCGGCAAGCTGAACTGGCGGCCCACCGGCTCCTACAACCTGTTCAACGGGTCGGTCTTGCGCGCCTGGAACTATGGCCGCGGCATCAATCCGGCGGAGTCCATCGGCCAGCTGCGGCGGATCCTCGCCATCGATCCGCAGCTGAAGCTGCTGGTGACGCATGGCCTGTTCGATCTCGCCACGCCTTACTTCGGCTCGAAGATCGTGCTCGACCAGCTGCCGGCCTATGCCTCACCCGATCGCGTGAAGCTCGTGGTCTATCCGGGCGGGCACATGTTCTATACGCGCGATGCGTCGCGGCAGGCGTTGCGCGACGAGGCCCGGGCGTTGATGAAGTAGAGCCACACGACGCTGAGCCTTGACAGGACTGGCACACCTCGTGCCTTCCGTAGCCGCAAGGCCGTGGCGAGCAAGCGGAGAGCGGTATGCGGTGGCGGAACTACGTGGTCGGTGCGGCGGCGATCGCGATCCTGGCGTGGAGCGCCATCGCGCTGGCCCAAAACCTGGTCGAGCGCGAGGCACGCGCCATGCTCGATGGCTGGGTGCGGACGCCGCCGGCACCGTTCACGACATTCAACTATGGCGCCGTGCGCTTCGATTTTGCCGAGCGTCGCCTCGTGATCACTGACATCGAGCTGACGGGTGCGTCCGACGTCGAGCGGATCGCGATCGAAACCGTGGTGGTCGTCGATCCGCAGCCTTTCGCGCTCGACAACGTCATCAATCCGGCGCGCTACAGAGGCGGCAGGGGCCAGGGTGATTTCGCGCAGGTCGCCAGCCGGATCGAGGTGCGCGCCATCGAGGTGACGGCCAGTGACGGTGAGGCGACGATCGCGACGGTGGCGACCGGTGCCGTTGCGCTGCGGCAGTTCGCCGAGGCACCGACGGCGCAGGACTTGGGCGGCGATATCGGCAAGGTCGTCGGAATCATCATGCCCGGCATCCGGGCGGACGAGATCACCATCAACAGCCTCGCCTGGCGCCAGGATTCGGGTGGCACCAGCATCGCGCGTGTGTCGGTGCGGGGCGTCGATGCCGGTCGGGTTGCGCAGGTGCGCATCGAAGACCTGCGGCTGGTCGACAAGGAAGAGGACGTCGAGAGCGATGCCGTGACCATCGGCGCGTTCACGGTCACGGGGATCGACCTGAGCCGGGCCTTGCCGGACATGGCTGCCGGCCGTCCCATGTCGGCGACCGATCCCGAGCGCAAGCCGCAGTTCGACCGATGGGAGTTGCG
Source organism: Vineibacter sp. (assembly GCA_035279205.1). GTDB lineage: Bacteria > Pseudomonadota > Alphaproteobacteria > Reyranellales > Reyranellaceae > Vineibacter. Next base: position 16,533 of record DATEIF010000447.1, on the reverse strand, counting down.
CACTCTGGGTGGCCCGGCATTGGCAGTGCATGGTGTCAGCCTGGAGCGCATGGGGGCCGAGGTATCGCGGCCGGCCGACCGAGCGACGGAGCGGGTCGATTTCTATGCCGAGGGCATCAGCCTCGCGGCGCCCACCGATCCGGAGTCGCCGATGGCCCGCATCCTGTCGGGTTTGGGATATCCGGCGCTGACGGGGACCATCGCCTGCGTCAGCAACTCGGACAATATCCGTAAACGCTGGACCATGGAGCCCTGCGCGCTGTCGTTTCCCGGCGCCGGCACCTTGTCTCTGACCTATGTCATCTCGGGCCTGGATGTCAGTGCGCCGGCGAACGCGGATGGCGCGCAGGCCCTCATGGAGTCGCTGGCGGCCGCGTCGCTCGACTGGATCCGGCTGGGCTTCAAGGACGACGGACTGACCGATCGTGCCATCGCGCACGGATCGCAATCGGCGGGCCAGCCGGACGAGGCGTTCAGACGGGCGCTGGTCGCACAGATCCGTGACGGCGCCGAGGCCTATGGCGGGGGATCGCCGCGTGTGCGGCGGGTTGTGGATGCCGTGTCGGCCTTCATCGACCGTCCGGGCGCGCTGACCGTGGCGCTCGAGCCCAACAAGCCCGTCGCGTTCGGCAGTCTGGATTTCGGTCTGCTGGCCGATCCCGCCGCCGCGGCCGATCGACTGGGTTTGACAGGAACGCACGCGCGCTAGGCAACGCGCTTGCTCCTCAAACAACGATACGCCAATCTATTGATATCGAAGTAACGAGTTCACCGACGGCAGTCGCCGCGCGCAACGGGGGAGGGCGAATTGTACGATTCCTCGCAGCGAGCGCGCCGTTTCGGATCCCATCGTCGTAAAACATTTTGCGTGGCGCTGTGGGCGTGCCTTGCCGTCGCGTGGCCGGCGGCCGGGTGGGCGCAACAGCCGGCACCGCCGCCGGCCGTTGGTGTCGTGAAGGCCGAGCGGCGGCCGATCACGACGTCGTTCGATTTCGTGGGCCGGATCGAGGCGATCGGCAAGGTCGACCTGCGTGCGCGGGTCACCGGCTTCCTGCAGGGCCGCACCTTCGAGGAAGGCACGGAGGTTGGGGAGAATCAGCCGCTGTTTCGCATCGAGCCGGCGCAGTTCGAGGCCGATGTCGAGCGGCGCAAGGCTGAGCTGGCGTCGGCGCAGGCCACGCTCGAGAACGCCAAGATCCAGTTGGGACGCGCGCGCGAGCTGGCGCGCACGCAGGCGGGGCCGCAGGCGCGTGTCGACGATGCGCAGGCAGCCGAACGGCAGGCCGATGCCCAGGTCCAGAGCGCGCAGGCCGCGTTGCGGCAGGCCGAGATCAACCTTGGCTACACCGACATCCGCGCCCCGCTGGCCGGCAAGATCGGCCGGTCGGTCTTTACCGTCGGCGCTGTCGTCGGGCCCGACTCGGGTGCACTGGCTACCATCGTGAGCCAGGATCCGATGCGCGTTGCCTTTCCCATCTCGGTGCGCGAGGGCTTCGCGATCCGCGATCGCCTGGGTGCCGGCGCCGGACCGGGCGACGTGCAGGTTCGCATCAAGCTGCCCGACGGCTCGGACTATCCGCAGCTCGGCAAGATCGACTTCGTCGACAGCCAGGTCGATCGCGCCACCGACACGGTGCTGGTGCGCGCGACACTGGCCAATCCGGTGAAGCGACAGGGCAGCGGCAACGAGCGCGATCTCATCGACGGGGCCATCGTCACGGTGCGGCTCGAGGGCAAGGAACCGGAGATGGTCGTCACCATCCCGCGCAGCGCCCTGCTGGTCGACCAGCAAGGACCCTACGTGTTCGTGGTCGACAAGGAGTCGCGCGGACAGGTCCGCCGCGTGAGCCTGGGCCAGAGCACCGCCGAGATCGTGGCAATCGCTTCCGGTATCGAGGTCGGCGAGACCGTGGTGGTCGAAGGCATCCAGCGCATCAGGCCAGGGCAGCCGGTTCAGGCCGCGCCGGTGACGCCGGCGGTCCGTCAGCAGCGGTTGCCGCAATGATCGCCGCGCTGTTCGTCGACCGGCCGCGGCTGGCGGTCGTGATCGCCATCGTCATGACCATCGGCGGCCTGCTGTCGCTGTCGCGCATTCCGGTCTCGCAGTTGCCCGACATCGTGCCGCCGCAGGTCCAGGTCAGCACGGCGTATCCTGGCGCACCGGCGTCGGTCGTCGAGGAGACGGTGGCACAGGTCATCGAGCAGGCCGTCGTCGGCGTCGACCAGATGATCTACATGAAGTCGTCGAGCGCCAACGACGGTTCCTACTCGCTGACGGTGAGTTTCGAGCTGGGGACGAACCCCGACATCAACGCCGTCAACGTCAACAACCGGGTCCAGGCCGCGCTGTCCCGGCTGCCGTCCGAGGTCCAGCGTGCCGGCGTGACGGTCCAGAAGAGATCGTCCGCCATCCTGCAGTTCATCGGCGTCTACTCTCCCGGCGGCAAGCTCGATCCGCTGGTCGTCAGCAACTATGCCGTCATCAACGTCGTCGACGCGCTGAAGCGCGTTCCTGGTGTCGGTGACGTCTTCGTGTTCGGCCAGCTCGACTATGCGATGCGGATCTGGTTCGAGACCGATCGCCTGACCGGGCTCGGCCTGACGCCGGCCGACATCATCAGCGCCATCCAGAGCCAGAACGCGCAAGCGGCGGCCGGCCGCATCGGCGCCCGTCCGATTTCCGATGACCAGCAGTTCCAGCTCAACATCCAGGTCAAGGGCCGCCTGACGACGGCCGAGGAGTTCGGCAACATCGTCGTGCGCGCCAATGCCGACGGATCCCTCCTGCGTGTGCGCGACGTGGCGCGCATCGAGCTGGGCGCCAAGACGCAGGACGTGACCACGCGGCTGGATGGCGGACCGTCGCTCGCCATCGGCACCTACCTGGCGCCGGGCGCCAATGCGGTGCAGGCCGCCGCCAAGGTGCGCGAAACCATGGACGGCCTGGCGCGGCGGTTTCCCGACGGCCTGGCGTGGAAGCCGATCTACGACACGACCTTGTTCGTGACGGCGACCATCGAGGTCGTCATCCACACGCTGTTCGAGGCGTTCGTCCTGGTCGTGCTGGTCGTGTTCCTGTTCCTGGGCAACCTGCGCGCCACCCTGATCCCGACGATCGCCGTGCCCGTCAGCCTGATTGCGACCTTCATCGTGCTCAACGCGATGGGCTATTCGGCCAACACCGTGTCGCTGCTGGCGATGGTGCTGGCCATCGGCATCGTCGTCGACGATGCCATCGTCGTCGTCGAGAACGTCGAGCGGGTGCTGGAGGAAGACCACACCCTGACTCCGGCGGAGGCGACCAAGAAGGCGATGGGCGAAATCACGGCGCCTATCATCGCGATCACCCTGGTGCTGTTGTCGGTGTTCGTGCCGGTCGGGTTCATCCCCGGCATCACCGGCGAGCTCTTCCGCCAGTTCGCGGTCACGATCAGCGTCGCCATGCTGTTCTCGGCAATCAATGCGCTGACCTTGTCGCCCGCGTTGTGCTCGGTGCTGCTGAAGCACGGCGGCACCCGGCCGGCACCGATCCGCTTCATCCAGTCCTGGATCGATCGCATCCGCGACGGCTATGGGCGGATCGTCGGGCGCCTGGTGCGATTGGCCGTCTTCAGCCTGGCGGCGACGGTGGTATTTGCCGCCGTCACGTACTTCGCGGCCCGCGGGACGCCCAGCGGCTTCCTTCCGGAAGAGGATCAGGGCGCGTTCTTCATCCACGTCCAGCTGCCCGACGGCGTGAGCACCGGGCGCACCGAGGCCGCCGTCAAGGACATCGAGAAGATCGTCGATGCCCTGCCGGCCAAGCAGGATGTGCTGTCCGTCGTCGGCTACAACTTCATTGACGGCTCGGCGCAATCCAACGCCGCGTTCCTTGTCGTCACGCTCAAGCCGTTCGCCGACCGCAAGACGGCCGCCGACAGCGTCTTCGCGTCGATCCGCCAGACGGCCGGCGCGCTGCAGTCGGTGCGGGTCGCCGTGGCGTTCCCGTTCAACGTACCGCCGATCGCGGGACTGGGGACCGGTGGCGGCTTCGAGTATCAGCTGCAGAACCTGGAGGGCCGCGATGCCGCCGACATGGCGGCCGTCATGCGCGCCTTCGTGGTCGCCGCCAACCAGGATCCGCAGTTGGCGCGGGTGAACTCGACCTTCTCGCCGACGGCGCCCAGCCTGTTCCTCGACGTCAACCGCGACAAGGCGCAGACGCTCGGCGTCAGGATCAACGACATCTTCGCCGCGCTGCAGTCGACGCTGGGCGGGTTCTACGTCAACGATTTCAATCTGTTCGGTCGCACCTGGCAGGTGCAGCTGCAGGCCGAGGCACAGGACCGCGACGACATCGACGACATCTTCCGCATCCAGGTGCGCAACGCCAGCGGCCAGATGGTGCCGATGCGCAGCCTGGCTGAGCTGCGCGTGGTTCAGGGACCGCAGACGATCACGCGCTACAACAACTTCCGCAGCATCAACATCTCGGGCACGCCGGCACCCGGCGTGAGCTCGGGCGATGCGCTGCTGGCCGTCGAGCGGCTGTCCGATCGCTACCTGCCGGCGGGCTACGGCTACGAGTGGACGTCGATCGCGTTCCAGGAGCGGCGCGCATCGGGACAGATCGGTGCCATCCTGGCGATGGCCGTGCTATTCGCCTACCTGTTCCTGGTCGGGCTCTACGAGAGCTGGACCATACCGGTGCCGGTCCTGCTGTCGGTCACGGTGGCAGTGCTCGGCGCCTTCGTCGGCATCATCATCGCCGGGTTGGCGCTGGATCTCTACGCCCAGATCGGCATCGTGGTGCTGATTGCGCTGGCCGCCAAGAACGGCATCCTGATCGTCGAGTTCGCCAAGGAGCAGCGCGAAAAAGGCGTGCCATTGCTGGAGGCGGCGACCGAAGGATCCCGCCTGCGGTTCCGGCCGGTGATGATGACGTCGTTCGCCTTCATCCTCGGTCTGGTGCCGCTGGTGTGGGGCAGCGGCGCCTCGGAGGTCGCGCGGCGGTCCGTCTCGACGCCGGTGTTCACGGGCATGCTGGCGGCATCGCTGCTGGGCATCTTCGTGATCCCGATGCTGTACGTGACGTTCCAGGCCGGCCGCGAAAGGGCCAAGGCGCGACTGGCGGCCGGCCTGTTCGGCAAACGCAAACCGGCCGCGGAGAAATCCTCGGGTTGATCAGCCGGCGTGCAGGGCGCGATAGGCCGAGGGGCTGAGCGCATAGGCACGGCGAAACGCGCGGCCCAGCCGATCGAGCGAACCGAAGCCGGTCGCCGTCGCGACGTGCTTGGGGGACTGGCCCGCCTCCAGCAGGGTGCGGGCGCGATCCAATCGCAGCCGCTCGACGAAGGCTGCGGGTGTTGCGCCGACCTCGGCTGTGAAGCGGCGATGGAAGGTGCGCGGCGCCTGCCCGGCGCGCGCGGCAAGCGCCTCCAGTGTCAGCTCGGCCATCAGGTTGTCGCCGATCCAACTCACCAGACCGGCGTAGGCGCCGCCCTGCGCCTCGAGCACGGCTGAGAATTGCGACTGGTGTCCGGCTCGGCGCATCTGCAAGACCAGTCGGCGGGCGACCTTCGAGGCCACCTCGCGCCCGAGATCGCGCTCCAGCAGCGCCAGCGCCATGTCGATGCCGGTCGATACGCCCGCAGACGTCCATACCGGTCCGTCTTCGACAAAGAGAGCGTCAGGATCCACGGCGACGGCCGGAAAGCGGCGCGCAAGCTCGCCCGCGGCCTGCCAGTGTGTGGCCGCCCGCCTGCCGTCGAGCAGGCCCCAGGCGGCCAACGCGAAGGCGCCGGTGCAGGTCGAGCCGTAGCGGCGGGCGCGGGCGGCGGTCGCCTTGTACCAATCCTCGACCACCGCGCTGGCGATCAGCCGGCCCAGCGCTGGGGCCAGACCACCCGGCACCAGCAATGTGTCGATGTCAGTACCTGCCAGCGCACACAGCGGCCGCGTCATCAGCGCCACGCCGCCTCTTGTTGCGATGGGCCCGCCGGTCTCCGATGCCATCACCACCTGGTAGGGAGGCTCGGGCATGAACTCGGCTGCCTCGGCGAAGACGGATGCCGCGCCGCTTACGTCCAGAAGCTGGGCGCCCTCGTAGATCAGGAAGACGACAGAGCGCACGGGCTCACCGTTCGTTGGCAAGAAAACGCGTAACTATGTCATTTATGCCAAACCACGCCGCCCGTACACAAGAGGCCTCACCGTTCGAGCAGGGATGACGACGATGACCGAGCCGCGCTTCGTGACAGCCAACAACCTGAGGTTCGCGTATCTGGAACGCGGGCAGGGACCGCTCGTGCTCATGCTCCACGGCTTCCCCGACAACGCTCTCACATACATGGAGCAAATGGCGGCGTTCGCCGCCGCCGGTTATCGGGTTGTATCGCCGTACCTGCGCGGCTACGCGCCAACCGAGATCCCATCGCAGGGGGCGTGCGATCCGGTGACCTTGGGACAGGACGTCAAAGGCCTGATCACGGCGCTCAACCCGGGCGGCACGGCGTATGTCGTCGGCATGGATTGGGGCGGCACTGCTATTCAGGCGGCGCTGGTGCAGTGCCCGGAGTTGATCGAAGCGGCGGTGGTCATGAACGCCGCGCATCCGGCGACGCTGTCGAAATTCGCGACCGATCCCGAGCAAGTGCGGTCGGTGTTCCACTTCTGGTTCTTTCAGGCCGATGTGGCGGCCAAGGCACTCGCGGCCGGCGACCTCGCCATGGTCGATTATCTATGGCAGCTCTGGTCGCCCGGCTACGAACCCGGCGATCACCTTGCAGCGGTCAAGGCCACGCTCGCGGCGCCCGGCGTGCTGCCGGTCGCGCTGAGGTACTACGGCGGTCTCTATCGCGCCGCTGGCATGCGCACATTCCCGATGGGCGAGATCACCGTGCCCACGCTGTCGATCTTCGGCGCGCAGGACCCCACGGCCAAGTATGCGGCGATGGAGGCTGATTACTTCAAGGGGCCCTACAAGCGAATCGTCATGCCCGACGTGGGGCACTGGCCGCACCGGGAACGACCGGATGACTTCAGGACATGTGTGCTCGACTGGTTCGAGTCGTCGAGACAGGCGCGCCGTCCGGCTGCGCGGACGTTTGAGGCCACCGCGACAAACCTGTAAGAGCGGGGCGATGACGGACAGCGATCATTCCACTGTCGCCCCGACCATCGAATGGCGCGGCGCCTTCGACAATGCCGAGCTGAACGCGCTTCACGCCGAGGGCTTCGAACACCACGTCCTGGCGGACGACTGGTGGGGGCAGGTCAATCGCCACAGCCTCGGCTGGGTGTGTATGCGTTGGTCGGGAAACATGATCGGCTTCGTGAACGTGGCCTGGGACGGCGGCGTACACGCCTTCCTGCTCGATACGCTGGTTGCGTCAGCGTTTCGTCGCCAGGGCTTCGCGGCCGCGCTGGTTCAAGAAGCGGTCCAGCGCGCCCGCGCCGCCGGCTGCGAGTGGTTGCATGTCGACTTCGACCCCCACCTGCGTGACTTCTACTGGCAGCGCTGCGGCTTTCGCCCGACTGACGCCGGCCTGATCGCCCTGCGCTAGGGTGTGTCCGGTCAAACGAGTTCGTTGCTTGACTTGTTCTGTCATCCCGCGCGCAGCGAGGGATGACCAGAGGCGTCAGCCTTTGCGGGCCTCGGCGACGGCGGCCTGGATGGTGCCGGCATCGACGGCGCCGGGGATGACCTTGTTGCCGATGACGAAGGCCGGCGTGCCGTCGATGCCCAGCGCCTTGGCGAGTTCCAGCGTGCGGTCGATCTGCTGGACGATGTCGGGCGCCGCCATGTCCTTGGCCAGCTTGTCGGTATCGAGCTTGATGCCGGCGGCGATCTGCAGCACGCGGTCCTTGGTGAGCTCGCCGCGCGCTTCCATGAGCGCGTTGTGCATCTCCATGTACTTGCCCTGACGGGCGGCAGCCAGCGCGCCGGCGGCGGCCACGCGCGAGTTGGGCGTCAGGATCGGCATCTGCTTGTAGGCGATGCGGATCTTGGGGTCGCCCTTGACCACGCTCTGCATGGTCGGATGGGCGCGCTTGCAGTAGCCGCAGTGATAATCGAAGAACTCGACGATGGTGACATCGCCGTCGGGATTGCCGCCGACCGGCGTGCCGGGATCGCTGACCAGCTCGGCCTTGCGCTGGGCGATCGTCTGCTGCGCCGCCTGATCACGGGCTGACGCCTGGCGCTTCTCCAGCTCTTGCACGGCCTCGATGATCACCTCGGGGTTCTTCATCAGGTATTCTTTGATGATCTTTTCGATCGCTTCGCGGTCCGGCGGTGTGGATTGCGCGCTGGCCGCGACAGGCAGCGCGACCAGGGCGAGGGCGATCAGGAAGCGCGTCAGGCGCATGGATGTCTCCAACAGAGGGGCTGAGGAAGGGCGTAGCACGGGCAACGGTCCGTGACGATCAACTTGATGCGACCAGAATGAGTCATCGCCGGGGCTTGTCGGCGTCGAGGGCAGCCTTGAGGTCCTGCGCCCGGATCCAGGCCGGCGTCCCGCGCGGCAGGCCGCGGCTGGCCGCCTCGGCCTTGTACCTGGCCTGGCCTTTATGGCCCTGCAGGTAGAAGAACTCGGCAGCGGCCAGATCACGCATGGCCGGATTGCCGGACGCGTCGTAGGCCTTCTGCAGCAGATCCCAGGCCGCGACATTGGTCGGCTCGGTCTGCACGACCGCCTCCAGCGTCTTGGTGGCGGCGGCCTGCTGGCCGGCATTGAACTGCGCCTGGCCCAGACCGAAACGCAGGGCGGGATCACGCGGCAGCAGCGCCACGGCCTGGCTGTAAGCGCCCACTGCGGCCGCCGGCTGGCCGGCGTCGCGCAATACGTCGCCCTTGAATTCGTGGAAGTAGGGATCGCGCGGGTTTTCGCGGATAAGCTGGTCGGCCATGGCGACGGCGGCCTGGGTCTGGCCCATGCGGAACAGCGCCATGGCGCGGCCATAGCGGCCTGCCGTCGAGTTGTCGCTCTGGTATTTCTGCATGGCGCGCTGCGGCTCGAAATAGCCCATCGTCTTGGCGACCATGCGCGCATGCATTTCCCGGAACGGTGCCGGGTCCGACGCATTGGTGGAACGCGAACGGCGCACGGCCTCTTCCAGGAAGACGATGCGCTCGCCCGACATCGGATGGCTGCGCAGATAGGGGTCGGCGCCGCTGCCGACATAGATGCGTTCCTGCTGCTGCAACATGCGCATCACTTCGAGCATGCCGCGCGGCGACATGCCGGCACGCTCCAGGAACGTCACGCCGGCCTGGTCGGCCGCCTGCTCCTGCGCGCGCGTATAGGCCAGCAGCGACTTCAGGGCACCCGGCGCGTCCGGCGGCGTCGGCACGTTCTGGCCGCCAGTATTGCTGTTGCCACCGGCATAACCGTCGGGCCGCCGGTTGGATGATGCCGCCGCCATGGCGGCACCCGCCAGAATGGTCTCCAGGATCATCTGCGCGGTGGCGCCGCGGATGGCGTCCTGCAGCGCCACCAGGTGGGCGCCGCGGATATGGCCGGTCTCGTGCGCGATGACGCCGATCAGCTGGTTGGCGCTCTCGGTGCGCATGATCAGGCCGGTGTTGATGAAGATGCGCTGGCCGCCGGCGACGAAGGCATTGATGCGCCGGTCCTGGACCAGATGGACCTCTACGGCGCTGGAATCGAGGTTGGCGGCCCGCAGAATGGGGGCAACCATGGTGCGAATCGCGTTTTCTATCTCCGCATCACGCACTAAAACGACTGCATCGCTGCGCTGCGCGGCGGCCGGCGCGACCGATCCCAGCAGCGCCAGCACCACTGTCGCCATGGCAAGGGTCGAAGACACGATGCGTCCGGGCAATCTCGTTACTCCTCGACTATCCCGCGAAGCTAGGGATAGGCGTTCTTCACGTCAACGCGCCGCCGCCGTGCTGGCGGCGGGCATCCTGGCGCTGGCAGCCTGCGATGCCACGCCCCAGCGCAGCGAACCTGGATTCGTGGAGGGCTTTTTTGGCGCAGTTGTGGCGGACGAGCCGCGGGCAGCGGAAGTCGGCCGCGACATCCTGGCCGCCGGCGGCAGCGCCGCCGACGCGGCGGTGGCCATGTATTTCGCGCTGTCGGCAACGTTGCCCTCGGCCGCCAGCCTGGGCGCCGGTGGTGTCTGCCTGGTGCATAAATCACAAACCCGCAAGACCGAGGCCATCGTCTTTCCGGCCACGCCGGCGGGCAGCGTGGCGACGCCGACGGCGGTGCGCGGGATGACCCTGCTGCATGTCCGGCACGGCCAAGCCCGATGGGAGTTGCTGGTGGCGCCCGGCGAGCGCCTGGCGCGCGACGGCGCGTCGGTGTCGCGGGCGCTGGCGCGCGACCTGCAGGCCGGCGTGTCACAGATCGGCCTCGATCCGGTGGCGCGGCGCATCTACGAGAAGAGCGGCGGCGTCGCGGTGGGCGAGGGCGATCCATTCGTGCAGCGCGATCTGGGCAGCACGCTGGCCACCATCCGCGCGCGTGGCGGCGTCGACTTCTTCCAGGGCGTGTTCGCCCGCCAGCTGGCTGATTCGGTGCAGTCGATGGGCGGTGGATTGACGCTGCAGAACCTGCGCGAGTCGGTGGCCAGCGTCGTGGAGCCGATCCAGGCGCCGGTCGGCGATCACACCGCCTATTTCGCGCCGCCGCCATTCGCGGGGCCGGTGACGCAAGCGGCGTTCACAGGGCAGGGCGGTGGCGTCGGCAGCGGTGCCTATAGCGGTGGTGAAGCCGGCTTCGCCGCCATGGACCGCAGCGCCAATGCGGTGGCCTGCACCGTCGGCATGGGCCAGCTGTTCGGAGCGCGCAAAGTGGCGCCTGGCACCGGCATCATGATGGGGGCACCCGGTGGTGGCAGCAACGCGTTGATCGGACCAATGCTGATCTCCAACCGCAACACCGGCGACGTCATGCTGGTCGGCGTCGCCTCGGGCGGGTCGGCGGCGCCGGCCGCGGTCGGCACCGTGGCGCGGCAGGTGATGCGCGAGAGGACGCCGTTGCCGGCGGCGCTGGCGGCCACCAGCGGCGTGCAGGTTGGCATGATCGCCTGTCCCCGGGGGGTGCGTGAGGCACGCACCCTGTGCCAGCTCGGCGTCGATCCGAAGAGCTACGGCCTGGCACTCACCGCCGGCCGTTGATCTGGGGAGCGTTCGACATGACCCGCTTGCGGATCGACGGGCGCACGATGATACGGGCAAACGGCGTGGCGCGCCCTCGGCGCGCTGGCGAACCGTCTTGCATTCCTCAATCATGCCGGATGCTTGCATGACCAAAGGTGTTTCCAAGCGCGCCGAGATCGTGCCGCCGTTCATCGTGATGGATGTCGTGCGTGCCGCCAACGAGATGGAGGCGCGCGGCGAGCGCGTCATTCATTGCGAGGTCGGTCAGCCCAGCACCCCGGCGCCCAAGGGCGCGCTGGACGCAGCGCACGCGGCGCTGGCGCGCGATCGCATCGGCTATGTCGAGGCGCTGGGCATTCCGCCGCTGCGCGATCGCATCGCGCGGCACTATGCCGAGTGGTACGGCGTCACCCTCGATCCGCAGCGGGTCATCGTGACCACAGGCTCGTCGGCCGGTTTCCTGATGGCGTTCCTGGCCGCCTTCGATGCCGGCGCGCGGGTGGCGATGGCGGCGCCGGGTTATCCGCCCTATCGCAACATCCTGGCCGCGCTGGGGCTGGTGCCGGTCGATCTCGTCACCACCGAGGCCGAACGCTACCAGCCCACCGTGCCGGAACTGGCGGCCGCCGGCGATGATCTCGCCGGATTGATCGTGGCCAGTCCGTCGAATCCCACCGGCACCATGGTGTCGCGCGCGGAGATGGCGGCGCTGGCTGCGGCGTGCCGTGCGCGCGGCGTGCGGCTGATCTCGGACGAGATCTATCACGGCCTCACGTTCGAGGACCGCGGTGTCAGCGCGCTGGAAGTGACCGACGATGCCATCGTCATCAACAGCTTCTCGAAATATTTCTCGATGACCGGCTGGCGCATCGGCTGGATGGTGGTGCCGCCGGACCTGGTGCGCCCCATCGAGCGGCTGACGCAGAACATGCTGATCTCGACGCCGACCCTGTCGCAGTTCGCCGCCATCGCCGCGTTCGATTGCACCGAGGAGCTGGAGGCGCATATCCGGCGGTATCGCGCCAATCGAGACCTTTTGCTGGCCGGTCTGCCGAAGGCGGGCTTCGACCACCTGACGCGGCCGACCGGCGCGTTCTACCTCTACGCCGATGTGGCGCACCTCACCAACGACAGCATCGCGTTCTGCCAGCGCATGCTGCGCGAGGCCGGCGTGGCGGCGACGCCCGGTGTCGATTTCGATCCGCAGCGCGGCCATCGCACCCTGCGTTTCTCCTTCGCGGGCTCGACGGAGGACATGGAGGAGGCGGTGCGCCGGCTGGTGAACTGGAAGCGGTGAGGACGCCATGAACGCTACCGCAGGATGGATCGGCATCGTCATCACCGGCCTCGTCGCCGCAAGCGCGTCGGCGCAGACCGGTCCCAGTTTCGACTGCACCAAAGCGACGACTGCGGCCGAGAAGGTCATCTGCGGCAACCCGGAAGCCGGCGCCGCCGATCGCAAGATGGCGGACGCCTATCGCAAGCGCCTCGAGTCGCTTACCGACCCGGCGGCGCGGGACCACCTGCAGCGCGATCAGACGGTATGGCTGGCCGATCGTCAGCGCATGTGCGCAGGGCAGCAGGGCGACGAGGTCGCGGGATGTCAGCGCGACCTGGCCGACCAGCGGGCGGAGTGGCTCACAGCGCTGCCGGCCGGCGCCGACTATCCTTTCATCGCCGACCGGCGACTGATGGAAGAAGGACGCCGCGGCGGTACGCCGTATCGCATCGCCGTGAGCTATCCCATCTTCGAGCGCCCGGGTACGGACTACGCGCGCGCCAATGCCGCCATCAAAGGCTGGGTCGACAAGTTCGCTGCCGAGATGCGGCCGTCGCCCCAGGGTGACAATGGCATGGCGGGCGTCGGCTGGTTTTTCGAAAGCGGCCATGTCGTTCAGATCGTGCGGCCTCGGCTGGCGACGGTCGATGCCGACTGGATGGCCTATGGCGGCGGCGCCCATCCCAACCATGGTCGCACCGCCTGGCACGTCGAGCTGACGACAGGGCGATTGCTGGGCCTCGATGACGTCCTTGACCCTGCGTCGGGCTGGGCCGATGCGATCACGGGCCTGGTCCGCACCGACCTGAAGAAACAGTTCGAGGAACGGCCCGGCTTCGAGGAGTCGCTGGCGCCGGCCGAGTTGCGCAAGCTGGTGATCGAGCCGCGGCGCTGGGTCTTCACCGACGACAAGGTGACGCTGACGTTCGATCCTTACGCGGTCGGGCCTTATGCGGCCGGCCCCTACGAGGTCGAGCTGCCCTACGCGACGCTGGCGCCCTACATCCGCAAGGACGGTCCGCTGGGCGACAAGGCGCGATAAACCTGTTGTGTTGTCACCGCTGTCGTCCTGAGCCCAGCGAAGGACCTTGCGGTGGTCGCTCAATAGATGGCGGTGCTGGTGATCGCCAGCATCACCGTGTTTGACGCTAACACCGCAAGGTCCTTCGCTGCGCTCAGGACGACGAAACGCTACGGGCGTCGGATCGGAACGCTGCCCGGGCGCGGCGACGGCAGGTTCGGCGGGCCGCCTGGTGGCAGCGTCGGCGAGCGGGGTCTTTCGAACAGTTTGCCCCAGACGCCATCGGCATCGCGTTCGTGAGCGGCCGTTGAGTTGGAGTAGCTGAGCGCTTTCTTGGGATCCTTGTAGTAGGCTGCCAGCGGATTGAAGGCGGCCCGCACCTGCGACATCAGCCTGGTGAAGCCCGGGTTTTCCTTACAGAAGCGCTCGACAAATCGAAAGGTCTGCGAACCGGTGGCGAAGAACTTGAACGAGTCAGTCAGCGCCGGGTCCAACGGCGCGATCCCGCGATGGTCACCCAGCAGCGCATGCGGGTTGTTGCGTTCGGAGACGTAGATATCCTCGCAGAGGACGGCGATGAACTCCTCGAAGTTGTCGTAACGATAGAGTCCACCGGACATCACGATTCCCGTGTAGACGCGTCGCTTACCCTGCGCGATGTCGCGCAACGCGTGCACGAGTTCGTGGAACAGAATCGATTCGGCCCAGCCACGGCCCGGCAGGTGTGAGCAGGAGCCACCCTTGGCGAAGTTTCCCGGCGTATAGCGAACCGTCGGCATCACGATGCCGGTCGTCGCGTCGTAATCCCCGTCGACATCGGCGCCGCAGACGTCGGTTCCAGGATAGGGGATGATGTTGACGACATAGCCGTGGAAACGGATCGACCGCAGCAGCGCCTTGCCGGATGCGGACTGGTAGATCTTGTCGAGCACACTGCGCACGGCGGCGACATAAACGTTGGCCGCATCCTTTTCCAAACCGTCAGGCCTGATCTTCAGTTTGAATGCGGCTTCGAGCATCGCTGCACCCTCCCTGCTGGGCGGTAGGGTTGCGTGGGTGCTGGTTTCAGTGCGCTAGTGCTCACCCACCCAGGGGCGTACGATACGCGGCGCAGCAACGTGAACCCAATAAAACGTCCTCATCTGTTCCATAAGGCGTTTTTTGGGTAGGACTGTGGATGAGTCGCCCGAGACTTAGTGCAGGTGGCGGCGGTCGCGTTTGGGGGCAGCGGCCGGCTGTGTCGGGCGATCCTTGGGCGGCGGCGCCACCGCCGATTGGTGGTGCGCGATCTTCCAAGCGTCGCCTTCGCGCACGAACATGTTGGTCGCCATCAGGTGGGCGCTGGGCAGGATCTCGCGGCAGATCACCATGCCCATGCGGCCGCGCACGATCACGCGATCCTCGACGATCCTGATCTCGGTCGGGGTCGTCGGGTTGCGCATGATCGCCTGCCAGCTGGCCATGATCGCGGCGCGGTCGAACAGGGGCGCCTGGCCCGGATGCAGGCACGCCACCGGCGTGGCGCTTGCCCATAGCGTGTTGAGTGCGGCCATGTCGCGGCGCATGAAGGCGCGATAGAAGGTCCGGTTCGCCTCGGCGACGCCTTCGCGGTCTTCTTCGTCGATACCGGTCATCAAGGGCACGAAACGCGGGCCACGTCCTTGCATGTCGGTGCTCCCCGTCGCATGGCGCGGCGCTCAGCGGTTCTTGAACACGGGTTTGCGCTTTTCGACGAAGGCGTTGACCGCTTCCTTGTGGTCCTCGCTCTGGTGCGCGATCGCCTGCATCGAGGCCGACATGTCGAGCAGCGTGTGCAATTCGCTGCGCTCGCCCTCGCGCAGCAGGCGCTTGGCCATACGCAGGCCGTAGGCCGGGTTGACGGCGATCCGCCCCGCCATCGCGCGCGCTTCGTCCATCAGCTTGTCGTCATCGACGACCTTGGAGACCAGGCCCATCTGCAGCGACTGCTCGGCATCGAACTGCTCGCCGGTGAAGGCCATCAGCCGGGCGTTGGAGTTGCCGACGGCGCGCGGCAGGAACCAGGCACCGCCGTCGCCCGGGATGATACCCAGCTTCACGAAGCTCTCGGCGAAACGGGCGCTCTTGCCGGCGACGCGGATGTCGCACATGCAGGCGAGGTCGCAGCCGGCACCGATCGCGGGGCCGTTGACGGCGGCGATGATCGGAACCTCCAGTTCGTACATCGCGAGTGGAATGCGCTGGATGCCACGCAGATAGCCGACGCGCACGTTGTAGACGCCGCCGGCGAACATGCCATCGTGGCGTTGCATCTTCTTGACGTTGCCGCCCGAGCTGAAGGCGCTGCCGGCGCCGGTCAGGATCACGCAGCGCACGTCGTAATCGTCGTTGATTCGATGCAGCGCCTCGACCAGGCCGCTGATCATCTCCTCATCGGATATGGCATTGCGCACATCCGGATCGTTCAAGGTCAGCGTGACGATGTTGTCGCTTTTTTCGTACAGCAGTTTGTCAGTCATACGCGCCACCTCGGACCGTGGGTTCGACATTTACTTTGGCTCGGCGGGCTCTAGGATTAATCGACGGCGGCCGGCTTTCCAACGCAAGATTGAAGGCGGTCAGCCCTGCACCCATGTTGGAGGATGCCCGCGATGACCGCGCCCGCGCTCGACTTTCCGCCGTTCCGGCTGCCGCCGGATGCCGAGGCGCTGCGGACGGAAATCCGTGCCTTCCTCAAGGAAACGCTGCCCACGATCAAGGGCGGCGACCGCTACAAGACCTGGAGCAGCCGCTCACCGGAATTCAGCAAGAAGCTGGGCGCCAAGGGCTGGATCGGCATCACGTGGCCCAAGAAATACGGCGGCGGCGAGAAGAGTTTTCTCCATCGCTATGTCATCACCGAGGAGCTGCTGGCCAACGGCGCGCCGGCCGGCTCGCACTGGGTGGCCGACCGCCAGAGCGGCCCCAACATCCTGCGCTTCGGCACCGACGAGATGAAGGACTCGATCCTGCCGCGCATCGTCAAGGGCGAGTGCTTCTTCGCCATCGGCATGAGCGAGCCGGATTCGGGCTCGGATCTCGCCTCGGTGCGCACCCGCGCCGACAAGGTCGACGGCGGCTGGCGCGTCAACGGCACCAAGATCT
>DATEIF010000446.1:0-3672 GCA_035279205.1 Vineibacter sp. | reverse complement strand
CGGCGCCTGGATCCCTCGCTGCGCTCGGGATGACAGGAGGGCATAACCCTTACGACACCCGCCTCTACCGCGCGTTCCGCCATGTGGTCGCGTGGTGTCTCAGCCATCGCTGGCTCACGATCGGCACCACGGTCGCGGCATTCGTCGGCGCGTTGTTCGCCTTCCAGTTCGTGCAGAAGCAGTTCTTCCCGCTGGCCAACCGGCCCGAGCTGATCATCGACCTGAAGCTGGCGCAGCAATCATCCTACGCCGCCACCGATGCCGAGGTGCGCCGGTTCGAGGACTGGCTGTCGCGCAACGACAAGGTCGCGACATACGTGTCATATATCGGCGCCGGCTCGCCGCGCTTCTACCTGCCGACCATCCCCGAGCTGCGCAACAGCAACTTCGGCCAGGTCGTGCTGGTCACCAAGGGCATCGAAGCGCGCGAGGCGCTGGTCAAGGAGCTCGATGCGCTGTTCGCCCGCGACTTCGAGGCCGTACGCGCCCGCGTGCAGCGGCTGCAGAACGGCCCGCCGACGGCCTATCCGGTGATGTTCCGCGTGCTGGGTCCCGATCCGCAGGAGATCCGCCGCATCGCCGAGCAGGTGCGCGAGGTCTTCAAGGCCAATCCCAACACGCGCGACATCAACTTCGACTGGTTCGAGTTGGGCAAGTCGGTGCGCCTGCAGATCGACCATGCCAAGGCGCGTGCGCTGGGCGTCAATCCGCAGGACCTGTCGACGGCGCTGAACACACTGCTGTCAGGCATCACCGTCACCCAGTACCGCGAGGGCGACGAGTCGATCGATGTCGTGGCCCGTGCTGTTCCGGCCGAGCGCCTGAGCCTCGACGGCCTGGACAGCGTCACGGTGCGCGGCGCCAACGGACCGGTGCCGCTGTCGCAGATCGCGCGGCTGCAGCCACAGCTGGAGGAGCCGATCCTGTGGCGTCGCAGCAAGGAGACGCTGATGACCGTGCGCGCCATGGTCATCGACGGCGTGCAGGGCCCTGACGTCACGGCGCAGATCGACAAGGCGCTGGCACCGGTGCGTGCAACGCTGCCGGTCGGCTATCGCATCGACGTTGGTGGCGATCAGGAGGAAAGCGCCAAGAGCCAGCGCTCGATCTTCGTGCTGATGCCGCTGATGCTGCTGCTGATGCTGACCTTCCTGATGTTGCAGCTGCAGAGCTTCTCGCGCGTGGCACTGGTGCTGCTGACGGCGCCGTTGGGCATGATCGGCGTCTCTCTGTTCCTGCTCGCCTTCGACGCCGCGTTCGGCTTCGTCTCGCTGCTGGGCGTGATTGCACTGTCGGGCATGATCATGCGCAACTCGGTGATCCTGGTCGACCAGATCGACCAGGACATCGCCGCCGGCCGCAGCGCCTGGGACGCCATCGTCGAGGCCACCGTGCGCCGCGCGCGGCCTATCCTGCTGACAGCGGCCGCCGCGATCTTCGCCATGGTGCCGCTCTCGCGCTCGGTGTTCTGGGGTCCGATGGCGATCGCGCTGATGGGCGGTCTGCTGGTCGCGACGGCACTTACCCTGCTGTTCCTGCCGGCGCTTTATGCGGCGTGGTTCAGAGTCCGCAAGCCGCAGGCCCAATCGACAATCACCGTTGATCCATTGGCCAACGGTGTCTTGACGCCAGCAACGGCTGTTGCTGCAGAATAACGCAAGTAAAACGTGTGCGCAGTAGGTCCAATCTCAACTGGATAATGTGACCGCCTTCTAAAGGTCGACACTACGATTTGCCCGAACGCTGGGTGTGCACGGCAAGAGCGAACTCGCCGGCCAATCCTCTCGTCCAGCGTTTTCGGGGGACGGTTTTTTCTCCCGATGTGGTTTGGGTAACCGCGGGAGAAACGTTCGATGGAGAGTCAACGGCCGAAACCGCCGATCGTCAGCGCGTTGCTTGCCAGTACCGCTCTCTTGTCGCTGGGGACCGCGATGGTCATCAGCACAGCAGCACGCGCCGACTGCGATATCCAGACACCCACCAGCGGCCAGACGGTCACCTGCACCCCGGCCGCCCCCAACCCGGACACCGTACCGATCGCCGCCGCAGTGACTGCCGTCACGGTCACGGTGCAACCCGGCGCCGCGCTGGCCACCGCCGGCGCCACCGCGATCACGCTCGGCGGCGGCACCGTCACCAACAGCGGCAGCATCGCGGCGACAGGCGCCGGCACCTTCGGCGTGTCACTGGGCGCTGGCAGCAGCCTCACCAACCAGGCCGGCGCCACGATCAGCGGTGATGCCGGCGCGATCACCGGCACCGGCCTGACTATCGTCAACAACGGCACCCTGACCGGTACCGGCGGCGTGGCCGTGCTGGTGACGGGTCTCGCCGCCAGCAGCTTTACCAACACCGGAGCGGTCAACGGCAATGTCGTGTTCGGGGCGGGTCCCGCCACGATGGTCATGAACGGCGGCACGGTCACCGGCTCGGTCGCCCAGGGCGACGGCCTGAACCAGTTCACGATTTCAGCCGGCACGATCACCGGCGCCGTGACCCAGGGCAAGCAGATCGATACCTTTACGATGACGGGCGGCCAGATCCAGTCGCTCGCGCAAAGCGATGGCCGCGACATCTTCTTTATGACCGGCGGCACCATCGTCGGTGCCTTCGAGGACGGCGACGTCGCGACGATGACCGGCGGCAAGATCGGCCGCGTCGACATGAAGCTCGACAACAACATCTTCGACATGTCGGGCGGCACGATCGTCGGCAACCTGGTCGCGGGCTTCGGCAACGACACGGTCCGCATCTCGGGCGACAGCAGCATCGGCGGCAACATCAGCTTGAGCGGCGGCACCGATGCCGTCACCATCACCGGCGGCACCATTGGCGGTGACGTCCTGCTGAGCTTCGGCAACGACAGCTTCACCTGGGACGGTGGCGGGATCATTCGCGGCACCGTCAACATGGGGCCCGACAACGACACGGCGATCCTGCGCAACCTCACGAATGCGAACCTGGCCCCGACAGCATTGTTCGAGGGCGGGCTCGGCACCGACAGCCTCACCTTTGACAACACCGCCTATACCGGTGGCAGCAAGCTGCAGAACTGGGAGACGATCGGCCTCACCAACAACACCGGCCTGACGCTGAACAGCGACCTTGTGCTGGGCGACAGTGCGACGCTGACCGGCGCATTGTCGATCGACGGCACCAGCCGGCTGCTGGCCGGCAATGGCGCAGCGCCGACGATCCGCGCCATCGCGGCAGGCCAGCTCGTCACCGTGACCAACGCCGGCACCATCGATCTGACCAACGGCACCGCGGCGGCGACCGACAGCCTGACCATCGCCGGCAACTATGTCGGCCAGAACGGCCGCCTGATGGTCCACAGCGTGCTGGGTACCGACGGCTCACCGTCGGACAAGCTGGTGATCGCCGGTGGCGCCGCCAGCGGCAGCACGGCAATCGGCGTCACCAACCTCGGCGGTGCCGGCGCGCAGACCAAGGCCGACGGTATTCTCGTGGTGCAGACGACCAATGGCGGCACGACAGCACCCGGGGCGTTCTCGCTGTCCGGGCGCGTGGCGGCCGGCGCCTATGAATATCTGCTCTTCCGCGGCGGACAGTCGGCGGGCACGGCCGACAACTGGTATCTGCGCTCGACCTTCACGCCGCCGCCGGCGCCACCGCCTGGCGCACCGCCGCCACCACCGGCGTTCCCGGGGG
>DATEIF010000445.1:0-5394 GCA_035279205.1 Vineibacter sp. | reverse complement strand
CCATAGCACAGCAGCGCCAGCACGGCACCGCCGATGGACAACGGCAGTGCGATCAGGATCGTGACCGGTTGCAGGAAATCGCGGAACAGCAGGATCAGGACAGCGAGCACCATCAGCACGCCCATCGTGATGGCGATGCCGAAATTCTCGAACATCTCCGCCATATATTCGGCATCGCCGTATTCGATCTGCTCAATGCCTTCAGGCAGGGTCTTCAATGCGGGCAGCGCGGCGATCGCCGCCAGTGCCGTGCCGAGTGGTACGCCATCCAGATCGGCCTCGACGGCAATGCGCCGCCGCCGGTCGATACGCTCGATTTGTGCCTCGCCATTGGCAAAGCCGATATCCGCGACCGAGGTCAGCGGCACCGTGCCGCCATTGTCCCGCGCGATCCGGAGTTGACGCAGGGCATCGAGACCCGTGCGTGCCTCGGGCCGCAGCAGCACGCGTATCGGCACCTGCCGATCGCCGAGGTTGAACTTGGCCGAATAAGCATCGATCTGCCCCACGGTCGCGATGCGGGCCACCGTGCCGATCGCCTCGACCGATACCCCCAGGCGCGCCGCTTCATGGAAACGCGGGCGAATCACGAGTTCCGGCCGCGGCAATGGCTCGGTCGATTGGACGTTGGTGATCTGTGGCAGGCCACGCATTCCCGCCTCCAGCGCCCGGGCCGTGGCCGCCAGCCGAACCGGATCGTCTCCGGCCAGGACGATCGAAACGTCCCGCGCGCCACCGTCCGCCAGGAAGGTGAAGCGGATGTCGGGTACGTCCGCCAGCATCGACCGAACCGACCGCTCGAACGCCCGGCGGCTGGTCTGCCGTTCCCCGCGCGGTTTCAGGGCAACCAGCATCTGGGCCTGACGCACATCGCTGATCAGAACGAAGACATGGGCAACCTCGACCCGCCGTCGCAGATCTCGGGCGATTTGGCGCGTGACGCGATCGGTGTCGGACAACAGCGACCCGGGCGGCAGCTCGACCTTGATCTGCGTCAGATTACTGTCGCCCGTCGGCAAGAAGCCGGTGGGCAGCAGCGGAATCAGCATCATCGACGCGGCGAAAACGACGGCGGCCAGACCCAGCGTCGTGCGCCGGTGGTCCAGCGTCCAGCCCAACAGCCGACGGTACCACCCGGTGAGCCAGGATGGCTTCGGCGTGCCGCCGGCCCTCAGCCGGGTGCTGGGCAGCATCAGGTAAGCCGCCATCAGCGGCGTGACCAGGCGGGCGACCAGCAGGGAGGCCAGGACCGCAATCGCCACCGTCAGACCGAACTGGCGGAAATACTGCCCCACGACACCGCCGATAAAACTGACGGGGGCGAACACGGCAACGATGGTGAGCGTGGTGGCAACGACCGCCAGGCCGATCGCATCGGCGGCGTCGATGGCGGCCAGGTAGGGCCGTTTGCCCATATGGATGTGGCGATCGATGTTCTCGATCTCCACGATCGCGTCGTCGACCAGGATGCCCACGACCAGGGTCAATGCCAGCAGGCTGATGCTGTTCAGCGTGAAGCCGAGCAGATCCATCGCCACGAAGGTGGGCAGGATGGACAGCGGCATCGCCAACGCCGCGATGACCGTCGCACGCCAGTCGCGCAGAAACGCAAACACGACGATGACGGTCAGGATCGCACCTTCGACCAGTGCTTCCATCGCCGCTTTATAGCTCTCGCGCGTATACTCGACGGTCGACACGACCTCGCGGATCGTCACACCAGCCGACCGCGCCTGGATCGCCGCCACACGCTGGCTGACAGCGGCGGCCACAACGGTGTCGCTCGAGCCGCGCGATCGCGATACCGAGAAGCCGACGGCCGACTCGCCGTCGAAATGCGCCCGTTCGCGCGGCTCGCCGGCGCCGTCGCTGACGACGGCGATGTCCGACAGTTTCACCCACCGATTGCCGGGGAGATGGATCGGCGTATCCGCCAGCGCCGCGACGGACGGCGCACTGCCCAGCGTGCGGATCGACTGTTCGCGCGCCCCGATCTCGCCGCGACCACCGGGCACATCGGCATTCAACGCGCGCAGCTGCGTATTGACCAGGTCCGCTGTGACATTCAGCGCCGCCAGTCGATCGGGATCAAGGGCGACCCTGACCTCGCGATCGACGCCGCCCAGCCGTTGCACGCGCTGGACTCCGGGTACGGTCAGCAGATCACGCCCGATCGTATTCTCGACGAACCATGACAGTTCGACTGCCGACATATACGGGGCCTGCACGGTGTAATAGAGAATCGCGCTGCCTTCGATGTCGACTCGCGTGATGATCGGCTCGTCGATGCCCTGCGGCAGGTCGGCGCGGATCTGGCTGACAGCATCGCGCACATCGTTGGTGGCGCGGTCCGGATCGAAACCCAGGCGGAACTCGACCGTGGTTTCGGACGTGCCATCCTTGATGGTCGACTGGATATGCCGCACGCCGGTCAGGCCGGAGATCGTGTTCTCGATCTTGCGCGTGACCTGAGTCTCAAGCTCGGTTGGCGCCGCGCCACGCTGGGCCACGGTGACGGTGACAACCGGAAACGACACCTGCGGATTGGCGTTTACAGGCAGCCGCAGGAACGACGTCCAGCCGACGACGACCAGAGCGAGGAAAAGGACGATCGTCGGAATCGGCCGCCGGATCGCCCAGGAGGAGATCCCGTTCGTCATTGCGGGGCCTGCGGCGCGGGCCCGTCGCCTTCCGACGGCACCACCGGCTCGCCCTCGCGCAGGAACGCCGCGGCACCCAGCACCACACGATCGCCTTCCGTCAGGCCGGCACGAATTTCGACGCGCCCGGCCCGCCGCACGCCCGTTTCAACGGCACGACGCGCGACACGGTTGTCCGCACCGACGGCGAAAACAAAGGTCTCGCCCATCGTCCCGCCGTGCAGCAGCGCGGCATCGTCGATCGTCAGCGCCTGGCGGCTCGCGATCACAATCGTGCCGCGCCCGAAGACGCCGTGATGCAGGTTGGCATCACGGGGACACGTGATCCGCGCCGAGCCCAGACGACTGTCGCGGCCGACCTTCGGTCCGACCAGCCGCACGCGGCAGGCGAACGTCTGCGACAGACCGGTGGCGCTGACGGTGACAGCCTGTCCGATGGCAATCCTGGGGAGATCGGCTTCGGGTATATCGGCCTCGAGCTCGATCTCACCGTTGCGGATCAAGCGAAGCAGCGGTTCGCCGCCGGCCAGCGCACCGGCTCGCCCCAGGCGTTCGGAAACAACGCCCGCGACCGGCGCCCGGATTTCGGTGCGATCAAGCTTCAGAGTCGCTTCGACGAGCTGCGCCTCGGCTTGCGCAAGATCGGCCCGCATCACCGACAGCGCATGGCCGGCCGAGAGGAACGCCGCCCGTCGCTCGTCATGCTGCTGGGCGCTGGCCGCGCCGACAGTGCGAAGCCCCTCGACGCGCCTGAAGCTGCTCTGGGCCTCGGCGTAGACCGCTTCCTGTTGGGCGATGACCGCGCGCGCCCGCTCGACCCGGCTCTGGGCGTCGCGATGGCGCGCCGCCAGCATGTCCCGCTCCAACCGCACCAGCACCTGGCCCGCGGCGACGATGTCACCTTCCTCAACCAGGACCGTCGCGATGCGTTCGCCTTCGATCGTAGCCGCGAGCGCAACCTCCTCACGTGCTACGAACGTGCCGGTGACCGCCAGCATATCGCTGACGATACCGCGCTCGACGCGGGCGGTCGTCACACGGCGAGGTGTGCCGGCCCTGGCAGGATCGCTCGCGGCACCCGAAGCCGGAGTCGGCTCGATCATCGTTTCGATCAGCATGGTGGCGAGCACCGTCACGGTCACGGCAACCGCCGCGCCGGCCGTAAACCAGCGCCATCGTCGCGGTGTACGCGGCGCACGGCCATCGCCAGCAGCCGGCAGGTCCGCTGCGTCGCTCGTTCCGGGTGTCGTCTGCATGACCTTATCTGGCGACAATCGCTCGGTTTGCCGGTTAGCGCCGACCACCTCGCGGCGAGGGTTTGGGCGACGGTGGTTCAGGCAGTGACGATGTGGCCGGCCGCAGGAAGCGGACGACCATCATTCGTAGCATCGGCGCCTGCGCCTGCGCGTTGAAGGACGGCTCCAGCGCCGCTCGGCTGAAAGCGCCGTCGACCAGCGCCATCAACCAGACGGCGGCATTGTTCATATCCAACGTTGCGTCGACCTGACCGCGCGCCGCCGCGCGTTCGAGCGTTTCGACAAGCAGAGCCTTGGCCTCCGCCTCGTTGCGCTGCACCAGGGCACCCACCTTGGGGTTGCGCATGGCCTCGGCCATGACCTCGATACCCAGGCGCGTGGCCGCCGGATCCGACAGCACCTCCAACAGCATGTCCAGGGAGCGCAGCATCTCTTTGAGGATGTCGTCGGCATCCTTCAGCTTCGCGAACAGCGCCGCTGTTTCGCGCCTGTCCTCCTCGACAATGGCCTCGATGATGGCGTCCTTGTTGGGAAAATAGTGGAAGACATTGCCGGGGCTCATCCCGGCCTCGGCGCAGATCTCGGCTGTTTTGGTCTGATGGAAGCCACGGCGGACGAAGCACGCCACGGCTGCCTCCAGAATCCGACGCCGCTGTGCCTCCTGCCGCTTCGGATCGACCCTGCGCATGCCATTCCGTTGTCGGTTATTTTTAGATCGACTAGTCGATCTAAAAATAGAAACTGAATACCGGCACGTCAAGGGGCCCGCGGAAGGACTTCGGGAGGTGTCGTTGACGCCGACAGAACGCGGCTTTAGGTGGACTGAGCTCAATCGCAAACGTGTGCGTTCATGCCCGTCCCGACAGACGAGATTCGATCGCTCGAACATCTCGCGTTCAACGCCTGGCCCGCCCTGCAGACTCTTGTCCAGGACGACTGGATCCTGCGTTTTGCCGAGGGCTACACCAAGCGTGCCAACTCGGTGAACGCCGTGGCCGCCGGCTGCGATACACCGCGCGCCGATCTGGAGCGTCGCATCGCCGAGGCCGAAGGCCTCTACCAGCGGCAGGCCATTCGCTGCGTGTTTCGCCTCACGCCATTGATGGACCCGGTGGTTGGCTCACTTCTGCAGGCCAGGGGATGGGCTGCTTTCGACGAAACCATGGTCATGGTGGCCGACCTTGCCGCGTGCCCGACACCGGAGAAGGTCACCGTTGCCGCCGCGCGCGATGACACCTGGTCGACGGGTTACATGACATTCAATGGCGTGCCGGCCGTTCGGCAGGCCATCCATGACCGGATGCTGGACGCCATCGTGCCCCCGGCCGGCTTTGCCCTGTCGCAGGATGACGCCGGGGAGCCCGCCGCCTTCGGGCTTGGCGTCGTCGAGCGCGGCCATCTCGGGCTGTTCGATATCGTCAGCGATCCGGCCCGGCGGCGCGCCGGCCACGGCCGCCGCCTCGTCGAGGGACTCATGG
>DATEIF010000444.1:0-2326 GCA_035279205.1 Vineibacter sp. | reverse complement strand
GGCGTTACCTTGCCGCCGCCCATGCGCACACGCTGCAGGCCGTTGATCACCACGGTCTCGTCGCCCTTCAGGCCGTCGCGCACGATGCGGTAGTTGTCGGTGCGCGATCCCAGGCGCAGCGGCTGCTGCTTCACGCTGCCGTCGGCGGCAACGACGTAGACGAAGCGGCGGTCGAGATCGGTGAGGATCGCCTCGTCCGGCAGCATGACGCCCTTGTATTTCGGGCTGCCCGGCACGGCGATGCGACCGAACAGGCCCGGCGTCAGGAATAGGTCCTTGTTGGGAAACGACGCGCGCAGCCGCATCGTGCCGGTGGCGGTGTCGAGGCGGTTGTCGGTGAAATCCAGCGTGCCCTTGTGGCTGTATTCCTTCTCGTCGGTCAGCATCACCATCACCGGCAGGCCGGTGCTGCCGCCGTTGCCGGTGCTGTTGCTGCCCTGCTGCGCCAGCCGCTGATAGGCGAGGTAGGAGCGCTCGTCGATGTCGAAGTAGAAATAGATCGGATCGATGGAGACGATGGTGGTCAGCATCGTCGAGTTGGCATTGATCAGGTTGCCCTCGGTGACGAGCTTGCGCGAGATGCGGCCTGTGATCGGCGCGCGGATCTCGGTGAACTCGTAGTTCAACCGCGACTGCTCCAGCGATGCCTTGGCGCCGGCGAGGTCGGCCTGGGCCGAAAGGTAGCCCTGGCGCCGCTGGTCCAGCGACTGCTCGGTGCCGGCGCCGCTCTTGGCCAGCCGCTCGGCACGCTCGAGTTCGACCTTGGCGAGATCGAACCGCGTCTGCGCGGCCACCAGCGACGATTCGGCCTGATCGAGCAGTGCCTTGTATGGCCGCCGGTCGATGACGAACAGCAGGTCGCCTTCCTTGACCACGGCGCCTTCCTTGAAGTGCACGGTCTCAAGGTAGCCGCCGACCCGCGCCCGCACCTCGACCGCGCCGACCGGTTCGAAGCGGCCGGTGAATTCGTCCATCTCGACAATTTCCTTGACGACCGGCTTAGCCACCGTGACCGGCGGTGGCCCACCACCCTGCTGGCCCTGCTGCTTGCGCTCGCAGCCGACAATGCCGAACCCAGCCACCACCGCCAGGGTCGCAAGTCCCAAAGCCCTACTCTTCTTCATTGGTATCCCCTGCGACGCCCAAAAAGCAGGCGCGCCGCGACGCCCCGGCGACCACGGCCGCCTGTCATCAGCGTGAAATCAGATCGTCGCGCCTGCGTGTAAGCCAAGACGGAAGCCCGGGCTAGTTGTATCGATTCCGGGCCGACCTCCGACCAAAAGCCGGACGGATCCCTACTAAGCCGGGAGGATATGGTGGTACGGCTGCCGTTGTTCCAGTGGAATTAGTTTGGATATCGTAACCACTGCGATGAACGAGGAACCACTCGGCTCAGGTGCCGGGCCGCGTCGGTGCCTCCCAGCCCTTGCGCCGGAACGGATGTGCGGGAAACGTGCCCAGCATCTTGAGCTCTTCTGAGAAGAACGCGAGCTCTTCCAACGCCAGCTTGAGCAGGCGCTGCTCGACGTGGCCCTCGACCTCGGCATAGAACAGCGCCTGCTCGAAGGCCGCGCCCGACAGATAGCTTTCCAATTTGGTAATGTTGACGCCGTTGGTCGCGAAGCCGCCGAGCGCCTTGTAGAGCGCGGCCGGCCGGCTCTTGACGCGAAACAGGAATGCCGTCAGGCACGGCACCGTGCGCCAGTCGGGCGCCGCCGCCTCGCGGGAAAAGACCAGCATGCGCGTGGTGTTATGGTCGGCATCCTCGACGTTGCGCGCCAGCACCTGCAGGCCATAGATCTTCGCCGCCAGCGACGAGGCGATGGCAGCAACCGTCTTGTCACCCAGCTCGGCGATCTCGCGGGCGGCGCCGGCGGTGTCGGCATGGATCACCGGCGTGAGCCGATGCTTCTTGAGGAAGCCGCGGCACTGGGCCAACGCCTGCACATGACTGCGCACACTTTTGACCGTCTTCAGCGACGCGCCGGGCACGGCGACGAGGCAGTGCTCCACGCGCTGGAAATGCTCGGCCACGATCCGCAGGTTGGTGTGCGGCAAGAGGCTGTGAAGGTCGGCGACACGGCCGGCGATCGAGTTCTCGACCGGGATCAGCGCCAGTTCGGCGCGGCCCTTGCGCACAGCATCCATGGCTGCCTCGAAGGTCGGGCACGGCAGCGTCGTCATGTACGGAAATGCCGACCGGCACGCCATGTCGGAATTGGCGCCGAAATCGCCCTGGAACGCGATGGTGTTGTTGGGACGTGACGTGTTCTTGGGACGTGACGTGTTCTTGGGACGTGACGTGTTCTTGGGACGTGACAAGGAC
>DATEIF010000443.1:0-3112 GCA_035279205.1 Vineibacter sp. | reverse complement strand
GCCCAGCGAGGTTCCTAGCGTTCATGAGCACCCTCCCAATTGCTGCGAAATGCCTTCAGCATCGACGTCAGCTGCCGCGCGTCGCTCTTGGTCACGCCATCCAGCAGTTCATCGACCCAGCGTTCGTGCGCTGCCGCCATGGTCCGAAAAGAGTCCTTGCCGGTCCGCGTCAGGTGCACGATCGATGTGCGGCGATCGCCATTGCGCTGGCTGCGCTGCACCAGACCTTCCGACACCAGCCGATCGACGATGCCCGTGACATTGCCGTTGGACACCAGCAGGAAGCGCGACAGGTCGCTCATCAGCATGCCATCCGGCGTGCGATAGAGCGCCGCCATGACGTCGAACCGGGGCAGCGTGGTGTCGAATTCCTTGTTCAGGCGCTCGCGCAGCTCGGCCTCGATGGTGCGCGACGCGCGCAGCAGCCGTATCCAGAGTCGCAGCTTCTCCTTCGAGGCGGAGAGCGGACCGCTCACCACGTCTCGCCCCCCGACAGCGACAGCGCCTGGCCGGTGATCGAGCCCGCCGCGTCACTGCAGAGCCAGAGCACCGCCGCGGCGATCTCCCGCGGCTGGATGAAGCGGCCTTGCGGATTGGTGGCAGAGAGGCTCGCGCGCGCCTGCTCGACCGTGCGGCCGGTCTTCTCGATGATGCGCTGGACCGACTCCTGCAACATGTCGGTCTCGACGAAGCCAGGACAGACCGCGTTCACCGTCACGCCGGTCCGGACCAGCTCCGTCGCCAGGGCCCGCATCAGGCCCACGACGCCATGCTTGGCAGCAACGTAGGGCGCGACATAGGCGTAGCCCTTCAGCCCGGCTGTCGAGGCCACGAACACGATCCGGCCCGACTTGCGGGCGCTCATGCCGGCGAGCGCCGGCTTCACGGTCAGGAACGAGCCGGTCAGGTTGACATTGAGGGTGTTCTGCCAGTCGGCGAGGGAGGTCCGATGCGCGGGACTGCTGCCCGACATGCCGGCGTTGGCGATGACGATATCGAAGGGCCCGCGTGCCTTTTCGGCCTCCGCGTACAGCGCAGCCATGGCCGCTTCGTCGGTGACGTCGGCGGCGATGGCGAAGATACGGTCGTTCTCGTGGGCGACGCTCGCCAGCTGTTCCTGCCGCCGGCCGCAGATGGTAACGGCGGCGCCCGCCTCGGCGAGCGCCAGCGCAACCGCCCGGCCGACACCCGTGCCGCCGCCGGTCACCAATGCATGTTTGCCCGTGATCATACGTTTTGCCCCGTGGTTGTGGTGCGCTCGGTCAGGCGATAGAGCTGGTCGCGACCTGCGAGATAGGGGTCGGGCCACTTCATGTCGCGATCGCCCAGCTGTGCCGCGGCATGCAGGGTCCAGTAGGGATCGGCCAGATGCGGCCGCGCCAGGCAGACGAGATCGGCGCGGCCGGCCAGCAGGATCGAGTTGACGTGGTCGGGCTCGTAGATGTTGCCCACCGCCATGGTGGCCATGCCGGTCTCGTTGCGGATGCGGTCGGAGAACGGTGTCTGGAACATGCGTCCGTAGACGGGGCGGGCGCGGATCGATGTCTGGCCGGCCGAGACGTCGCAGATATCGACGCCGGCCGCCTGCAGGAGCCGCGCGATCTCGACGGCCTCCTCGGGCGTAACGCCATCGTCGCCGACCCAGTCGTTGGCGGAGATGCGCATCGAGATCGGCTTGTGCGCCGGCCAGACGGCGCGCACGGCGCTGAAGACCTCCAACGGGTAGCGCAGGCGGTTCTCCAGCGAGCCGCCATAAGCGTCGGTTCGCCGGTTGGTGAGCGGCGTGATGAAGGACGACAGCAGGTAGCCGTGCGCGGCGTGGATCTCGAGCATGTCGAAGCCGCAGCGCGCCGCCATCGCGGCCGCGGCGGCGAACTGCTCGCACACGCGGATCATGTCGGCCCGGTCCATCGCCTTGGGTACCTGGTTGGCGGCCGACCAGCCCACGGCGGAGGCCGCCATCAGCGGCCAGTTGCCCGCCGCAAGCGGCGCGTCCATCTGCTGCCAGCCGAGCTGGGTCGAGCCCTTGGGACCGGAATGGCCGATCTGGGCGCAGATCTTGGCGTCGGTCTCGGCATGCACGAAATCGACCAGGCGCTTCCAGGCGGCCTCATGCTCGGACGCATAGAAGCCGGTGCAGCCCGGCGTGATCCGTCCTTCGGGGCTGACGCAGGTCATCTCGATATGGATCAGCCCGGCGCCACCCTTGGCCCGCTCGGCGTAGTGGACGAAATGCCAGTCGGTGGGGCAGCCGTCGACCGCCTTGTACTGCGCCATCGGCGAGACGACGATGCGGTTCTTCAGCGTCAGGTCGCGCAGCCGGAAGGGCGCGAACATCGGGGCGCGCCGCGCATTGTCGGTGTTGCCGGCGCGGCGCTGGAACCAGGCTTCCGCTTCGCCCAGCCAGTCGGGATCGCGCAGGCGCAGGTTCTCGTGGCTGATGCGCTGCGAGCGGGTCAGCAGCGAGTAGTTGAACTGCACCGGATCCAAGTGGAGGTAGCGCTGGACTTCCTCGAACCACTCCAGCGAGTTGCGCGCCGCCGACTGCAGGCGAAGCACCTCGGTGCGGCGTGTGCTTTCGTATTTCTCGAACGCCGCCGCCAGCGTCGGCTCGGTGTGGACATAGTCGGCAAGCGCAACGGCGCTTTCCAGGGCGAGCTTGGTGCCGGAGCCGATGGAGAAGTGCGCGCTGGCCGCCGCATCGCCCATCAGGGCGAGGTTCTTGTGCGACCATCGCTGGCACAGCACGCGCGGGAAATTGATCCAGGCCGAGCCGCGCAGATGGTTGGCGTTGGACATCAGCGGATGGCCGCCGAGATACTTGGCGAAAATCCGCTCGCAGGTGGCGATCGACTCCTCGCGGGTCATGTCGCCGAAGCCCCATTTGCGCCAGGTCTCTTCGCTGCATTCGACGATGAAGGTCGCTGTCTCCGGCTCGAACTGGTAGGCATGCGCCCATATCCAGCCGTGCTCGGTCTCCTCGAAGATGAAGGTGAAGGCGTCGTCGAACTTCTGCCGGGTGCCGAGCCAGACGAACTTGCACTTGCGCACGTCGATGTCGGGCTTGAAGATTTCGGCGAACGCCGTCCTTGACCGCGAGTTCAGCCCGTCG
>DATEIF010000442.1:0-9427 GCA_035279205.1 Vineibacter sp. | reverse complement strand
ACGCCGATCCCAAGGGGAAGATGGTGCGCGGTGAGAAGGCGCCCTTCAACTGGGTGCCCAACGGCATCCCCGGTGTGGAGACGCGCCTGCCGATCCTGTTCTCCGAGGGCGTCGGCAAAGGCCGCATCAGCCTGTCGCGGTTCGTGGAACTGGCCGCGACCAACCCGGCCAAGATGTATGGTCTTTATCCGCGTAAAGGCACGCTCGCCATCGGTGCCGACGCCGACATCGTCATCTTCGATCCCGAGCGCCCCGTGAGGATCACCAACGCCCTGCTCCATCACAA
This sequence comes from Vineibacter sp., assembly GCA_035279205.1. GTDB lineage: Bacteria > Pseudomonadota > Alphaproteobacteria > Reyranellales > Reyranellaceae > Vineibacter. The sequence continues at coordinate 9,141 of DATEIF010000442.1, read as the reverse complement.
TGTCGACTACACGCCCTATGAGGGCCTGGAGGTGAAGGGCTGGCCGCAGACGGTGCTGTCGCGCGGCGACATTCTGGTCGACAACGGGACCTTCGTCGCGGCCGACGGCAGGGGGCGATTCCTCCACTGCGACAAGCCGGAATTCGCGAGGCCCAAGGCCGCTGCCTGATTGCGCCGCCTTGGTGGATCGACAATGAGCCGGGACAGCACCAGGCCGCATCTGCTTGTCGTCAATCCCAACAGCTCGCAGGCCGTGAGCCGGCGCATCGGCGCGCTCGCGGCAGAATGGCTGAACGGCCGTGCCGAAGTCGAGGTGATCACCAGCACCGGCGGCCCCGACTATCTGGGAGACAGCGCGACGCTGAGGGCCGGGGAAGCGGCTGCACTGGCCGCCGTCGAGGAACAGATGCGCCTGGGACGGCGCATCGACGCCATCCTCATGGCCTGCTTTGCCGATATCGGCCAGTCGATCCACACGCTTTCTGGCAAGCCGGTCTGCAACCTTCTGTCCGCTTCCCTGGCCGCGGTCGAGTCCGAGGGTCGACGGTTCGCCATCGTCACGGCCGGCGCGCAGTGGCAGGACCTGCTGCCGCCGATGGTGGGCCAGGCTCTGCCCGCGGGCGCACGGTCATCACTCGCTGCGGTCCGCACGTTTCAATCGACGGGCACGGCTGTCGCGGTCGACCCCGCCGCCGCTCTGCCGGCGCTGGAGCGCGCGGTCCTTGCATGCATCAATCTCGACAAGGTCGATGTCGTCATTGTCGGCGGCGCCGGCCTGAGCGGCCTCGCCATGCGCATTCAGCGACCGCCGGGAGTCAAGATCGTCGACTGTCTCGAAGCGGGCCTTGCCGCCGCGCTGTCCCATGCAACGGGAAACCCCATCGACGGCGCTGATTAACCAGGAGAGGTTGCTGCGTGGCGTGCCGGCCATGGTAACAATGGCCGGATGACCGCACACACGATCCTGCCGCTGCCGCCCAGCCTCTACGCCGACACCGCCGTGCCGCCGGCGACGACACCGCCGCTCGATAGCGATCGCACGGCGTCGGTCGCCATCATCGGCGGCGGCTTCACCGGCCTGTCGACGGCGCTGCACCTGGCCGAGCAAGGCGTCGACGCCGTGGTGCTGGAAGCCCAGCAGCCGGGCTGGGGCGCGTCGGGCAACAACGGCGGCCAGCTCAACCCGGGGCTTAAGTTCGATCCCGACACCATCGAGGCGACATTTGGCCCCGATCTCGGCGGCCGCATGATCGCGTTCGCCTATGACACGCCCAACGTGGCGCACGACATCATCCGCCGCCATGGCATCGCCTGCGAAGCGCGTCAGAACGGCACCCTGCGCGCTGCCTATCACAGCAAGAGCGCGACTGGCGTCGAGCACACCGCGCAGCAATGCATCCGCCGCGGCATGCCGGTCGAGTTTCTCGATCGCGACGCCATCCAGCGCATGACGGGCACCGACCGCTATGTCGCTGCCATGCTCGATCGCCGCGGCGGCGATGTACATCCGCTGAGCTATGCTCGCGGCCTCGCGCAAGCGGCGATCAAGGCCGGCGCCGCGGTGCACGGCCAGACGCCGGCGCTGTCGGTGCAACGCGACGGCGGCCGCTGGCACATCCGCACGCCGCGCGCGACGGTGCGCGCCGAAAAGATCCTGATCGCGACCAACGGCTTCACCGACGACCTGTGGCCCGACTTGCGGCGCACCATCGTGCCGGTATTCAGCGCGATCACCGCCACCGAGCCGCTGCCCGACGACGTGGCGCGGCAGATCATGCCGACCCGCCCGGTGCTGTATGAAAGCGGTAACATCACGGTCTACTACCGCATCGACAGCGGCAACCGCCTGCTGATGGGCGGCCGCGGCCCGATGCGGCCGATCCGCGATGCTGCCGAGATCAGCTACCTGACGCGCTACGCGGCGCAGCTGTGGCCGGCGCTGGCCGGCGTCCGCTGGACGCACGCCTGGAACAGCCAGCTGGCGATGACGGCCGATCATTATCCGCATGTGCATGAGCCCGGCCCCGGCGTGCTGGCCTATCTCGGCTGCAACGGGCGCGGCGTGGCGCTGGCCTCGTCGATGGGCAGGCAACTGGCACGGCGGCTGATCGGCGGCGACAGCACCACGATCGACCTGCCGATCACGACGCCCAAGACCATTGCGCTGCATGCGCTGTGGCCGGTGGCGGTGAAGAGCGTCGTGGTCTGGGGCCGCCTGCGCGACCGTCTGGGGCTGTGACTGTATTCCTCCCCACGCAGTGGGGAGGTGCCGCCGAGCTACAGTCATCCCGAGCGTAGCGAGGGATCTCCCGCGGCAGGACGCGCCACGCGTCATTCGCAGGAGATCCCTCGCTGCGCTCGGGATGACGGTGTGGTCCCGGGGGAGAGGTTTACCGCTTCGGGTTCTCCAGGCCGCGCACCAGGGTCTCGACCAGGGCGTCGATGAGCTGCTTGCGGTCGGCCCAGGGGAACTCGGGCCGCGCGATCAGCAGTGCGGCGAGGCCGTGGCAGGCGACCCAGATCGTTTGCGTGGCCACATTCACGTCGATGCGCCGCATGACGCCGGCCTCGACCAGGCGCGCGACCTGCTCGCGAAACAGCAGGAAGGCCTTCAGGCCAGGCCCCTGCTTCTCGAACGGCTGATCGAGATCCTTGCTGTGCGGCGACTTCAGCATGGCGTGGCTCACCATGAAGGTGAGCTGATATTCGTCCGGGTTCTCGAGGGCGAACGCGACATAGCCCGCGATCAGGCGACGCAGCAGGCCAAGATCGACCCGGGCACCGGCGACAGTCTCGCAGAACCGCCGGCCGAGCTGCTCGAAGGTGGCGGTGCACAGCGCCTCGAGGATCTCTTCCTTGCTCTTGAAGTAGACATAGAGTCCGGTCTGCGACAGCCCGACGCGTTCGGCCAGCTTGCGGGTCGTGACGGTCTCGTACCCCTCCGAGACGAACAACGCCTTGGCCGCGGCCAGGATCTCGCCGTGCCGCTCATGGCCCAGGCCGCGCGGTTTACGCCGCCGCGCCGCCGGTGCCAGCCGCCGTCGCGGCTGGGCTTTGTGTGTCGCGCGCAAGCTCGCCATTTTGGTTTCTTGATGCCCCCTTGTCGTTGATACTAATCGTTGAACACCAATGTACGTCCTGCGCCGGCCGGCGTCCATGGGCCGTCTCGCATCGCAACAAAGAGTCATGCTGAGCGCAGCGAAGAATGTCCTGCGGCAGAGACTCCACTGCGAGTAGATCTATTCCAGCAGCGCTATCGCACATCGCACTGACCTCACCCTGAGGAGGCCGCGTAGCGGCGGTCTCGAAGGGTGGGCTACCGGGGTGCGACAACAGCGGAAACGAACGAGACCGTAGCCCATCCTTCGAGACGCCGGCTGCGCCGGCTCCTCAGGATGAGGTTGTGCGTCGCCATATACGGCAGGCAAGACCATCAAAAGAACACGGTCAGGTTCTTGGCCAGCAGGACGTTCTGATCGAGGATGATCTCGCGCCGGGCCAGCTTCCAGGCGCCGTCGACCAGGCGCAGCGTGTCGTTGCGCTTGCCGACGAACGTGTACGTCTCGTACTCGACGCGGTTCTGATAAACCAGGAAACGGCTGCGTGCCTTGAGCTCGCGCGGCGCCTCGAGCGACGGCTGCGCATCCAGCAGCTGCACGTTGCTGACCATGTGACAGACGCGCGACAGCGGCTCCTCGGCCCAGTGCACGCCGGTCATGATCTGCTCGCAGCGCTTGGAGAGCGTCCATTTGTCCTCGTCGAACCAGCCGATGTCGCGGCCCTCGCGGGTATTCTCGCGCGCCGCATGCTCACCGGCCTTCACATTGCGCCGTATCGGCATGACATAAACGAGATCGTCGGCCAGCAGGTCGAGCCACTCGTCGAAACGGCGCTGGTCGAGCAGCTCGGCTTCCTCGTAGAGGAACTCCTCGACCGCATCCTTCAACGCGTAGAATGTCAGATCGCGCGGCAGGCGCGGCGTGGCAGCACCATCATTCATGCTCGCGTCTCCTCTAGCGCACGTCCGGACGTGGCGGGATCGGGCCGCCCTGGTGGGCGAAGCAGCCGACATCGATCACGGTGCCGGAGATCGTTGCCGCCTCCTCCGACAGCAGGAAGGCCACGGCATGCGCGATGTCCTCGCCGGTCGCCACGCGGCCGGCGGCCGTGCCGGCCACGCTGCGGCTGGTGAACAGCGGCAGGTCGCCGCCCACCCGGCCGACGCTCATGCCAGTGACGATGCCGCCGCCGCCCGGCACCACGGTGTTGACGCGGATGCGCTGGTGGAAATGGTCGTAGGCCAATGCCGCACCGAGTGCGAAGAGCCCACCCTTGCTGGCACTGTAGGCAGCCATGTTCGGCTTACCCCAGCCGGCGCCCGACCCAATGTTGACGATCGACCCGCCGCCCTGGCGGATCATGTGCGGCAGCACCGCGCGGCAGCAGAGATAGGCGCCCTTGAGGTTCACATCGATGATGCGGTCCCAGACGTCCTCGGGCGTATCGAGCACCGTGCCCAGCGGCCCGATGGCGGCGTTGTTGACCAGCGCATCGATGCGGCCGTGACGGGCGACGGTGCGCTCGACCAGCGCGTCGACGTCGGTGGCCTTGGATACGTCGGCGTCCAGCACGTCGGCCTGCAGGCCTTGCGCGTTCAGTTCGGCGCGCAGCAGGGCGCTGCCGTTCTCGGCCGTGCTCGAAGGCTGCGGCGCATCGAGTCCGAAGGCCACGACCTGAAAACCGCGCCGTGCCAGGGTGACGCTGATCGCCTTGCCAATGCCGAACGTGCCGCCGCTGACGATGGCAACGCGTCCGGCACTCATTCCGCGGCCGCCCGCCGCGGCGCGCCGTCACGGCCGCCCATCAGCACGTCCCAGTCGCGGCCGGCGAGATAGTCGGCCCAGCGCGCGTAGAAGCGGCGCGAGTTCTCCTCGGTGACCTGCACGCTGACATGGCCGGGCACCGGATCGTCCTCTTTCCAGGCGCCCATCGACTGCTGGTAGTTCAGGGGATAGCGCCGCGCGATGACGCCACGCGCGCCCGCCGTGGCATAGTTCCAGTTCTCCATGTCGTCCTGCTCGGTCATGCCGGCTGGGCCCGAGTAGCGCATGTAGAAATGCCGCATCAGGTCCTTCACCGCATCCGGCGCGTCCTTGTCGATCAGGAAGATGCGCCACACCTCGGTCGATTCGGGTCCATGCGGATGCCACATGCAGATCGAGCGCGGCTGGCGGCCGTGATAGGAGCTGTTGGGGAAAATGGTGCCGACGAACGGCAGCAGGCGGGATTTCTCGCCGAGCTTGCGCTGGCGCTCCTCGTAGCAGTGGCGGAAATAGGCCTCGATCTCGGGGTTGTCCTTGAACGCCTCGGCGTAGGGCATCATCGACGGCTGGATGGCGCTGTGGATGCCGTGCCCGGCCGGAAAATTCACCCAGACATGCTGGGCACCTTTGAGCTCGTCATCGCGGCGGCCCTTCATCCCCGATTTGGCGCTGGGGCCGATGCCGATCAGGTCGACCGAGCGGTGGCTGGGGTTGTGGTAGGTGTCGCCCGAGAAGTTCTCGGCCGGCAGCTTCCAATTGCACGGGATGATCCATTTGTGCACGCCGAGGAAGGCCTCGGAGCCGCCCTCGCGCCCGTCGCGGCAGTCGAGCGCCAGGTCGAGATGCTCCTTGGCGCCGCCGAGATAGGTCAGGAACGGCGGCGCATCCTTGTCCCATGTCGCCCAGATCGTGCCCTTGTAGTTGGCGAGCTGCGGCACTTCGATCAGCGACCACTGCCCGCGATCCATGCCGGCATAGAGCGTGTCGTACTGCGGCACCCCCACCAGCTTGCCGTCGGTGGCGTAGCTCCAGTGATGATAGGGACAGGTGAAGTGCGTTGTGTTGCCCTCGTCGTAGAGGCACACCTTCATGCCGCGATGCCGGCAGGTGTTGAGGAAAACATGGATCTGGCCGGCCTTGTCGCGGCACAGGATCACCGACTCCGCACCCATGCGAGAGACGAAGTAGTCGCCCGGATTGGGGATCAGGCTCTCATGGCCGACGAACAGCCAGGCGCGTGTGAACACGGTCTCCAGCTCCTGCTGGAAGACATCCTTGTTCACGAACACTTCGCGGCTGATCAGCCCGTTGCGCGTGTCGACCAGGCTTCCGTAGTCCATGCGCGCCATGTCCGCTTCCTCCACGCTTTGTTGGCGCGATGATACGCCGGAGCGGCGGATTCATGAACCCTACGGCTGCGGGGCAGGTCTGCACGGTCGCACCCACCGGCGCCGCCACTCCCAAATGGGAATATCGCGCCGCCGGCCCTTGCGGCATCCCGTGGCGCGCACCGGGGACCGGAGGGGGCCGTGCTTCACCTCAAGCCTTATCCCATCATGATCAGCGGCTCGACGCTCGACGAGGATTTCCGCGCCATCGTCAACGCGATCAGCCCTTTTCTCAGCGCCGACAGGAAAGAGTGGCTGATCCGGCGCTCGAACAAGCTCGACTACGTCAACGACAACAGGCCGCTGGCCAAGCTCTACGAGGAAGACGTTCGGGCGCTGCTGGAAGCGCACATCCTGCCGACCGAAATCGGCGCCGCGCTCTTCAAGCTACTGCCCAAGGACCTGACGGTCTGGATCGTCCGCTTCGATGATCTGGCCCAGGCGTCGTTCGGTGCCTGCAACGCCATCACCAGCCAGATGACGAGCCGGCTCAGCGACGGCGTGCGCATCCTGTTCTCGCCCGAGACCTGGGCCTACACCGCGTGCGGCAAGCTGCCGGGCTATCGTGCCGACGAAACCTTGCTGCACGAGATGGTGCACGCCGTCCGGCTGGCGCTCTTCGGCTTCGAAGGCACCAACCACGCCCCCCTGCGCATGAACAAGGACCACGAGGAATTTCTCGCCGTCCAGATGACCAACGTCTATCGCTCGGAGAAGAAGGCCAAGACGTTCAATCACGCCTACATGACCAGTGCGCTGGGCACCCAGGCCGAGGTCGAGCGCACGCTGGCGTCCATGGACTTCGTGACGGCGCTGGAGTCCTTCTCGGACGACCCGTTCGTCGCCGCGGTGGCCCGGATCAACACGCCGTTCAATCCCTTCCGCGACCTGAAGCGCCTGAAGGACCAGGCGCGCCAGAACCAACACCCGGGCCTGAACCCACCACCGCGTCCGCAGGCCCAGGTCCCGCAGCGCCGGTGATCGATCGGGCATCGGCCGCGTTGAATCTCTTGCTGCCAGTGCCGCCGTCTCTCGCTACCCTCCGGCCATACACCCGGAGGAAGCACCATGCAGGAACGCATGATCGGCGCGGTCAAGGTCACGCGCATCGAGGAGATGATGGGACCGGGTTTCCCGGCCGCGCAGTTCTTTCCCGAGTTCGATGCCGAGACCTTCAAGGCGCATGAGCACTGGCTGGCGCCGCGCTACTACGATCCGCCCAGCGGCAAGCTGGTGACCAGCATCCACACCTGGCTGGTGCGCACCGAGCGCCACACGATCCTGATCGATTCCTGCAGCGGCAACCACAAGCCGCGGCCGGGCATGCCGCGCTTCGACATGCTGAACTCGCCCTGGCTCGACCGGCTGTCGGCGGCCGGCGTGCAGCCGGAGGCGGTCGACTTCGTGATGTGCACGCACCTGCATGTCGATCACGTCGGCTGGAACACCAAGCTGGAGAATGGCCGCTGGGTGCCGACCTTCCCCAACGCCAGGTACCTGATGTCGCGCACCGACCATCAGCATTGGCAGACCGTGGCCGGTGATCCCGAGGCGCCGGCTTTCGAGCGCAATACGTACAACGATTCCGTCCTGCCGGTGGTGGAGAAGGGCATGGCGGTGATGGTCGAGGACGGGCATGCCTGCGACGACACGCTCACCGTGCGCGCCGCCGAGGGCCACACGCCGGGCCACGTGCGGGTCGATCTCGCCTCGCGCGACCGCCGCGCCGTCTTCTCCGGCGATGCACTGCACAACCCGGTACAGGTACCGCTGTGGCGCTGGAACAGCGTGTTCTGCACCGACTGCGACCAGGCGCGCCGCACCCGCCATGGCATCCTGGCGCACTGCGCCGAGACCGGGGCGCTCTTGATGCCCGCCCATTTCTGCAACCCGCACGCCGCGCGCATCAAGGCCAAGGGCGATGCGTTCGAGCTGGATTGGGACTGGGAAGGGCGGTGAAACGAACGTTGCGGTCGTCGCTAGAGTGCGTCCCGATTTGTTGAAAGTGGAGAAGTAGTGTCGCCACCGTCATCCTGAGCGCAGCGACGGATCTTGCGGTGTTGGCATCAACGGTGTCGGCGTTGATGATCACCAGCGCTTGCCATTCTTTGACCGATGCACCGCAAGATCCTTCGCTGCGCTCAGGACGACGAGAAGGGCCGATTCCGCTAGCGTGCCGGAGGCGCGGCGTTCGCATCGACACCCAAACGATGCAGCAGCTGTTCGAGTATGGGCTTCTGGCCCTTGAGGATCTTGGTCATCGCCAGCGGCCACGCGTACCAGCCGATCCTGTCGATTTCCGGCACATCCTGAAATTTTCCCGAGCGCGGCGGCCATTCCAGCTTGAAGGTGTTGCTGCGGAAGGCGCCGACATCGAGATCGCATTCGACCGCCCACGCCGCGACGGTCTTGCCGCCGGGCTGCTTGACCGGTGTCAGCTCGATGAAATCGCCGTCCGGGTGCAGGCTCGTCTCCTCGACGAACTCGCGCCGGGCGGCAGCGAAGATTTCCTCGCCCGGCTCGCACATCCCCTTGGGAATCGACCAGGCGCCGTCATCCTTCCTGGCCCAGAACGGCCCGCCGGGATGCGCCAGCAGCACCTCCAGCGGGTCATTGACGCGCCGGAACACGAGCAGGCCGGCGCTGAGCTTCGAGACGCGCGCCATCTATCCGTTCGGCTTCTTGATGTCGTCGAGCACCTTGATCACCGCCGGTGCGAGGTACGTAACGACCACCTCGACGCCCTTGGGGTTGGGATGGATGCCGTCGGCCTGGTTGAGCTCCGGCATCATTGCCACGCCCTCGAGCAGGAACGGCAGCAGGGCCACGCCATGCTTGCTGGCCAGCCGCTCATAGAGCCCGTCGAACTTCGCGACATACTCCGGCCCGTAGTTGCGCGGCGCCTTCATGCCGCAGAGCAGGACCACGGC
>DATEIF010000441.1:0-5740 GCA_035279205.1 Vineibacter sp. | reverse complement strand
GCCTTCAACCGCAAGAACCTGCACCGCAGCCACGCCGAGAACCTCGACGCGATGCGCAAGCAGACGGCGCTGCATCTGGCCAAGGGCGTGCCCGTCAAGCGCGTCGGCGTCATGGCGGCCTTCGGCTGCAACTTCCAGGGCGACATCGCGCCGGCGCAGGTCGTGCGCACCGTGCGCGACGGGCTCGCGGTCGCGACCGAGTGCGATATCGCGATCGACCGGCTGTCGCTGGCCGACAGCATGGGCTGGGCGACGCCGCTGCGCATCGAGCGCGTGGTGGGCGAGGTGCGCAGCGCCTGGCCGGACAAGGAGATCAGCCTGCACCTGCACGACACGCGCGGCATGGCGGTGGCCAACGCCATGGCCGGCCTGCGCCTGGGCGTGCGCCGCTACGACTCGACGGTGGGCGGGCTGGGCGGCTGCCCGTTCGCCGGCCAGAAGGGCGCGGCGGGCAACATCTGCACCGAGGAGCTGGTGATGCTGTGCGAGGAGATGGGCGTCGCCACCGGCGTCGATCTCGAAAAGCTGCTGGAGGTCGGGCGCATGGCCGAGGCCATCGTGGGCCATCCGCTGCCCAGCGAGCTGCTGCATGGCGGGGCGCTGGCGGCGTTCCGGCGCGCCGCGGCTTGATGGTGGCTGCGTCCCGCTGGCGTGGAGCGCGAGCCTCTGGCTCGCCTGTATTTCGGCGCTACGCGCACACGCGAATGCAGAGGTCTCACCGCAGATGCGGGCGGACGTTCCACGGGGGTGCCGACGCCAGCGCCGCTGCGCGCCACCATGGCGTCCACCACAGGGGCCATGTCCTGCGTCGATCGTCGATCCACAGACAGCCACCACGATACGCCCAGTCCCAGGCATGACGCGTCAACCTCCGGGTTGACGCGCCCCGCCCGACCTTCGGCCATCCTCCACGGGCTGTCATGCGGTTCATGGCCCGAGGAGAATGGCGATGCAGCGCTTCGACAAACCAGGCAGGGATACCGGCCCGGGCAAGTTCACCAACGAGTTGACTGTGCCCGGAACCGTCGTCTGCACCTACTACGTCTACAACTTCAACGTCGACGGCAATGTCCTGAAGGCGGAGCACAAGGCCTTTCTCGACAAGTATGTCGTGCCGCTGCTGCGGGACAACTCAATGCACGTCAAGCTGACGGGTACGACCAGCAGGAGCGGCGACCGGGCGTATAATCGGCAATTGTCGCTGGAACGCGTGCTGCGTGTGAAGGACTACCTTCGCAGCCAGGGCATTCCCGAGTCCAAGCTGCCCGGCCCCGACATCGTCGCGGCCGGCGAAGATCTGTCGACCTCGAAAAGCCAGGAGGACGAGCTTGACCGCGCGGTGAAGATCATCGTCGCCACTGGGATCAAGCCACGACCTATTCATCCACCGGTCGTGTTGCCACAGGACCGCATCATCGGCAGGCGACCGCCCGCGCCGTCGACGCCGCCACCGCCCGTCGATCCGCAGATATCCGACAGATGGATGCTGCGGCAGATCAGCGGCAGCAATCTCGCCCTGAACGTTCCGTTGGGCGCACCGGGAATGACGAGCGTGGGTGGTGGCGGTGTGCAGTACACATTCCAGCTGATCGACCTGCTGCACGCGCGCCGGACGACATGCTTCTATCAGGGCTACTCGACCACAGGGGGGACGAACGTCCTGCCCCTGGGCGGCGCGATCACGTCGGAGAGCGCCATTGGCAGCCCTTTCAAGACCAAAAATCCCGTCGCATTCGATGCATTCAACAGCGAAGCGAACTGGCACGAGGACGGCATGCTCCAAGCAGCGAAACCTGCCCTCGAGTTGAAATCGCTCGGCATCGTGGTTCCGATCACTCTCGGAACCCGCATCGGCATTCCCGTATCGCAGTTGAGCTCCGGCCAGTTCACGTGCCAGTCGCCGTGAAATTTCGACCGAAGACGTCCGCTGCCTGGCGTCACGACGTCAGCCTCAGGGTTGACGTCGCCTGCCCGCGTCGCCGGTACCGGGGTTAAACGCCGCTTCGCTCAGGGCTGGCGCTGAACACGCACCCGCATGGACTGGGCAGCGCTCGAGCGTATGATCACCGATAGGCCAGAGCGCCTCGATCAGGCTGGTAGGACGGCGGCCCTGGCCGGACCCGCCGGGTCTCGGTGGCTGCGGCCAGGCGCGCGTGCCCTTACCTCGCTCTGACGCGAGTCTGTCCGGCGCCCATCACGCGGACCGGCGCAGCGCCCGGCCCACCGTTCGCAAATGAGCAGGCCGCCGTCATGATCAGCAAGCCCCCGACCCGCACCCGCGTGCTGCCGCCCGAGCTCATCGTCGCCCTCATGCAGGGTCCCGCACTGGTGGGCGAGAACGGAACACCGCAGCCCTCAATCGGGAAGTCCGGGACGGCCACCCTGACCGGCGCGCCGCAGATCTTGACGCGCGCGACCGACACACCCTTGACCCGACCGCCATGGTTGCAGACGAGGACCGCCTGGTCCGTCAGGACGGCAGACATCACGTCACCTCCAGCGCGCCACTGTTGATGCTGACGGTCGAGCCCACCATCCTGATGTTGTTGGAGCCGCTCTCGATGATGATGGCCATCGGGGCCGAGATGAAGACGCCGCCCGGGCCGATGTCGACGGTGCTCGATCCACACGTGATGCGCAGCGACCCCATGGGCGTGACGGTGATCACCTCGGCGAGGTTCTGCACGAACGTCTCGAGCGGCGACGGCGGGCCGGGCGGAACGGATCCGTGATGGGGCGGAAAAGGCGCGATGTAGCCGGGTTTGCTGGTCATGAAGGTCTCCCTTGGTTGGCTCCGTTTTTGTGCTGGCGTTCGGTCCGGGTGTTCGCCGGTCGCCCGGTCGGGGCCCCACAGGCCGAGGCACCGCGCTGAGCGCCGGCGCTTTCCGCCGGTCCCCTGGGCACTTCCTGACGTGTTGCAGACCCGCAGCTTTCGACGCCGCGCCAGAACGAAGTGTCTATAACAGACCGCGGCCGTCACGCTCAAAGGTAGCCGATGGAAATTCCAGGCAATGCCACGGAATTCCAGCGCGCAGACTCCGGAAGACGCAGAATCAACCCCGCCGGGGTCGGCTTGTCCGGGCGTCGACCTCGACCTGCCGGGACGCCTTCACGTCGAGAAAGGCTGGACGCGCTCTACAGCATGCCCGCGGGCTCAAGCCGCCGTCCGTCGACCAGCCGCCCGTAGCCGTAGTTCGCCGCGTCGACCAGCGGCGGATCGCCGGTCACGATGTCGGCGGCGAGGCGGCCGGCGGCGGGGCCGATGCCGAAGCCGTGGCCGCTGAAGCCGGTGGCGAGGAAGAAGCCCGGCAACGAAGCGACCGCCGAGATCACCGGGATGGTGTCGGGCGTGGAGTCGATGGTGCCGCCCCACGCTTCGGCAATGGCGATGCCCTTCAGCTCGGGATGAGCTGCGACCAGCGACGCGAGCGCGGTGTTGACCAGCGTCATATCAGGCGCCGGATCGCGCACGCGCTCGGCCTCGAAGGGCGAGGGCCGGTCGAGCCGCCAGTCGGCACCGCGCGTGAGCTGTTCGAAGAACGAGCGGCCCAGCGACAGCTTCAGGCCCTTGCGGGTCTGCCGCCAGGTCGGCCAGAAGGCGCGGGCGTAGCGAAAGAGATCGGGCGTCAGCTCGACCGTGCCGCGGCCGCGCAGCGCCACGGTGAAGCCGCCGTCGAGCCGGCGGCGGATGCACCAGGTGTCGCTGCCAAGCGCGCCCGACGTGATCTCCGGCGCCGGCGTGGTGCGGCAGGCGGTGGCGTTCACCAGGCCGATCGGCAGGTCGATGCCGTGCCGCCGGCAGAACAGCGACGACCAGGCGCCGCCGGCGAGCAGCACCGATGACGTGCGGATCGATCCCCGCTCGGTGATCACGGCGCTCACGCGGCCGGCCGCAGTCTCCAGCCCGCGCGCGGCGCAATCCTGGTGGATGCTGACACCGTGCCGGCGTGCGGCCTGCGCGAAGGCCGGCGCCGCGAGCGACGGCTCGGCGCGCCCGTCACTGGGCGTATGGAGGCCGCCGAGCCAGGTGTCGGTGTTGGCGGGCAGGCGCTCGGCGATCTCGGCCGGCGACAGGATCGCCGAATGGACCTGCTGCTCGCGCGCGATGGCAACCCACTTCTCCCACGCCGCCAGTTCCTCGGCATCGCGGGTCAGGAACAGGATGCCGGTACGGCGGAAGCCGACGTCGGTGCCGCTCTCGGCCTGCATCTCCTCCCACAGCCTGAGCGACTCGCGCGCCAGCGGGATCTCGGTGCGGGCCCGCCGCTGCTGGCGGCACCAGCCCCAGTTGCGCGAGGACTGCTCGGCGCCGACATGGCCCTTCTCGAGCAGCACCACCGCATGTCCCTTGCGCGCGAGGTGCCAGGCGGCGCACACGCCGATGATGCCGCCGCCGATCACCACCACGTCGGCGGAAGCGGGCAGGCGGTCATCGCTGGCAATGCGCTCGACGGGCGGAGACATGGCACTCCTGCAGGTCCAGGTCCCGGAACGAAGCCGGGCGGTGCGAGTATCCTCGCGGGAACCGGCAGGACATGGCCAAGCCGACCTTGGCGCAACGGCGGAACCCGGGTCAATCTCCTGCACCGCGGCTGCGTGTGCGAGGCCTGGATGATCCTGGTGCCTACTTGCGCCGATAGAACAGGGCTCGCCCCGTCGGCAGCATCTGCAAGAGCAGATCGAAATCGCTGATGTTCGCCGTCAGAACGGTGAAGCCGAGCTTCTGCGCCTGCAGAAAGAGCACGCAGTCCTGAAGCGCGCGCAGCCTTCGATCGGCCGCATGACCCTGGAGGCGGCACAGCATGCCCGAGAGCAGCGCCGCACGCCCCAGGATGTCGACGTCGGGTGCGAACACGCGGTGGGGCGGCATGGACCGGACAAGTCCTCGTATCGCCGCCACGGCCGCCGCTGTGCGCCCGTCATCGGGGTCCAACACGCCGACAGTGTGCATCAATTCCTGGATCGCCACGGTCGAGTGATTGACCTGCCGCCTCGTGATGAGACGATCGAGAATACCGGGTGACCGGTCTGACAGCTGATCGATATAGACACAGGTGTCGAGCAGCAGCGCCTGCCCACCAACTCGCTCTTCACTGACGAACGGAAGCGCTGCATCCGGTCGGCGGGCCAGGGTTTTCTTGGGATCAAACCGTGCCCAGCGGATCGCTGCGTCGACGTCGAAAGCCGTCACCTTAGAAGCCGAGTTTCAATCCGGCATCGACCTTGCCCCGTGCCGCCTTGAACGTCTCGGCGAAATTGTCCTCAAGCGCGATGTTTGCCAGGGCGAACGCAATCAAGTCGGTGTCGGTTTCGATGCCGGTGTGCTTCTTGGCCTGCCTGACCAGCGCTGCGCTGACCCTGCCAGCGATGCGACTGCTCTTGTCTTTCAGCAGGCCGGACCGCTCGGCGGCCTGCATGACGGTCTCGAAGCGGCCGGTCCGGCTGTCCCGCGCGATCAGCATACGTGTCGTTCCGCTTTGCTTCGCGATCCGCCCAGCCTTCTTTGCTGCACTTTTTGCCATGGCAAGCTCGTGTTCAACAGAATGCGATTTTGTTCAACATAGCCACGGACGGACGCTATTTCAAGTTTGCCCGCAGATGGGCTTTCGCGCACAGACCGAGCTGCCGGACGACTGGGCGTGGTTCACGCGCCTGCGTCGCTTGGCGGCAAGCTGGTATCTGGAATCGCTGGTAGCTGACACAACTGTCATCCCGAGCGTAGCGAGGGATCTCCTGCGAA
>DATEIF010000440.1:0-3856 GCA_035279205.1 Vineibacter sp. | reverse complement strand
GCTCGTGATCGTGGCCGTGCTCCTGGCGGCCGTATCGTCATGCGACCAGATGCGTCATCAGCCGCGCTACGACTCCGAAGAACGCAGCACGCTCTTCCGCAATGGGCAGTCTTTGCAGGCGCCGCCCGATGGCACGATCGCACGCGACGATCCGGCCCATCACCAGGCTTTGCACGAGCGGCCGGCGATGACGAGCGAGCTGCTGGCGCGCGGTCGCGAACGGTTCGGGATCTACTGCACCCCCTGTCACGATCTTTCGGGATCTGGTCAGGGCATCGTGCCGAGCCGCGGCTTCCCTCATCCGCCCAGTTTCCATATCGACCGTCTGCGCAATGCTCCGCCGTCGTACTTCGTCGACGTGATGACCAACGGGCATGGCGTGATGTATTCCTATGCCGACCGCGTTTCTCCCGCCGATCGTTGGGCCATTGCCGCTTACATCCGGGCGCTCCAGCTCAGCCAGAACGCGCCTGCTTCGGCGCTATCGCAGGCGGACCGCGCCAAGCTCGACGGAGGCAAGCGGTGAAGGACATGCGCCTCTGTCTTGGCGCCGGCGCGGCCGCCTGTGCGGTCGCCCTTCTCCTCGCCTTCGCCGATGGCAAGGCGGCACTCGCGGGCTGGCTTACGGGTTTTGCCTTCTGGAGCGGCCTGCCGATCGGTGCCTTGGGCCTCCTGATGATGATGCGCCTGATTCCCGGCCGCTGGCGGGAGGAGCTGTCTCACCCTGCCCAGAACATGCTGGTCCTGCTGCCTCTTGCCATTCTCGCCGCGCTGCCGATCCTGATCGGCCTTGCCACGCTTTATCCGTGGGTCGACGAGGCGAACTCGGGCTATCGCGCCATCTATCTCTCGCCGGCTGTCTTCGTGCTGCGCACGGTCCTCTTCTTCGCCTGTTTGGTGGCGCTCGCCCTGCTCCTGATCGTGCGGCCAGGCTGGTCGGCACCTGTCTCGTCGGCGGGCCTGGTCGTCTATGTGCTTTTCACCACCACGATCGCAGTCGACTGGCTGATGTCTCTCGACCCGTCGTTCCATTCGTCCGGTTTCGGCCTCTACGTCCTTTCCGACCAGATGACCATCGCCCTCGCCGTCATGATCGTGTTGCGTCTATCGAGCGGTGCCTCTTCGGAACAACCTGGTCTGCTGGGCGGCCTGTTCCTCTGCGCCCTGCTGCTCTGGGCCTACTTCGCGTTCATGCAGTACGTGATCATCTGGTCGAACAACCTTCCGCCCAGCGTCGAGTGGTATCACAGGCGCGGCGAAGGCTTCTGGTCAGCGGCCGAGTATGCGATCGCCGTCCTGCATCTCGGTCCGACCTTCCTCCTCTTCTTCTCGCCGATCCGCAACGGCGTTCGCTGGCTTGTCGCGCTTTCGTTCGTCGTGCTGGTCGGCAAGGCAATCGAGATCGCGTGGCTGGTGATGCCGGCGGCACCGGCGCATGCGACTGTCGGCGCCGTCGCCGCACTCGCATCCATGCTGGGGCTGGGCCTCCTGACCATCGTCGCCTTCCGCGTCGCACCGGCGCTCCTCAGCCGGCTGGAGCGGCGCGAAGCGCAGGTGTCGTCATGACGCCGCCGACCGCCGCCGCTGGCTATGAGCCGCGCGATCTTTCCCCGCGCCGCATCAGCGCATTGGTGCTGGCGCTGTTCGGGGGCATTGCCCTTTCCTGCACTCTGGTGGCCATCCTGTTTGCGCTCTTCCCGCATCTGCCGACGGCGGGCCCATGGTGGTCGAAGACGCGCCAGCAGCCGCTGCCGCCGGGTCCGCACCTGGAGGTGGTCGAAGGCAGCGATCGGCAGGCAATCGATGCTGCGGCGCGACAGCGGCTGGAAGGCTATGCCTGGCTCGATGACAAGCACGATCGCGCCCGCATTCCGATCGAGCGCGCCATGCAGATCACGGCCGAGCGCGGATGGCCGGATGCCAATGCCGAGAAGAAGCCGGCGCCATGAGAGCGATGTTGGCCCTCTTCCTCTTCCTGTCGACATGCGGCGGTGCCCTCGCCTTCGATCCCTTTCATGCGGCGGGGATCGATCGACGAGCAGGGGCGAACATTCCGCTCGACCTCGCATTCCAGGACGAAACCGGCGACCGCGTGACGCTGCGGCAGGTAAGCAACGGCAAACCGATCGTGCTGGCGCCCGTCCTCCACCGGTGCCCCAACATCTGCGGCCTGACCCTTGCGGGGCTCGCGCAGGCGGTGTCCGGGCAGAAATTCGTGGCCGGCCGCGATTTCACAATCGTCGCCTTCGGCATCGATCCGCGCGAGGGCCCGGCCGATGCGCAGCAGTCGCTCGACAAGCTGCGGCAGTCGTTCCCCGCCTTGCGCGCCGGCCTCCACGGCTTCACAGGGGCCGAGGCCGATATCCGCGCCGTCACCGACCGGCTGGGCTACCGCTACGCCTGGGACGACGACATCCAGCAATATGCCCATATCGCGGCCGTCGCCGTCCTGACGCCGGACGGCCGCCTGTCGCGCTGGCTCTACGGCATCACGCCGGACCCCGTGGACCTCAGGCTCGCCTTGACCGAGGCCGGCAACGGCAAGATCGGCACGTGGGGCGATCAGCTTCTGCTGCTCTGCTATCACTACGATCCGCAAACGGGCCGCTACGGGTCGCTGATCTGGACAGCGCTGCGCATCGGCGGCGGGGTCACGGTCGTCGCCGCCGGCGGCCTCATCGGCCTGGCGATCCTGCGCGAGCGCCGCCGGATGCGGCGAGGTGCGCCATGAGCCACTTCCCGCTCTGGCCAGCGCAGGCCTCCATCTACGCCGGACAAGTCGATCATCTCACGATCGCGATCTTCGTGCTCGTCGCCCTTCTCTCGGCGCCGGTGTTCGTCCTGATACTGGCGTTCGCGGTGAAATACCGTCGTGGTCGAGCCGCCAATCGCGCCCACAGGGTCGACCACAACATGGCGCTGGAACTCTCCTGGGCCATCATCCCGTTCCTGCTTTTGCTGATCTTCTATGTCTGGGCGACGCGGCTCTATTTCGACATCCATCGTGCGCCACCCGGTGCGCTCGAGGTGCAGGTCGTCGCCAAGCAATGGATGTGGAAGTTCCAACACCCAGGCGGCCAGCGCGAGATCAACGAGCTGCACATCCCGGTCGACAAACCGATCCGGCTGACCATGGCGTCGCAGGACGTCATCCACAGCCTCTTCATTCCCGCGCTCCGCCTGAAGCAGGACGTCGTTCCCGGGCGCTATACCAGCCTCTGGTTCACAGCGGACAAGGAAGGCACCTATCCGCTGCGCTGCTCGCAATTCTGCGGCGCCGACCACTCGGTGATGGGCGGCCATGTCCATGTGCTGAGCGACGCCGCCTATGCCCGCTGGCTCGAACAGGCGGGTGTCGACCAGTCGCTGGCGGCGCAAGGCGCCGAGCTGTTCCGCAGCCGCGGCTGCAGCGGCTGCCACGGCCCGTCCTCGACGGTGAAGGCACCGTCGCTCAACGGGCTGTTCGGCAAGGAGGTGCCGCTCGAGAACGGCCAGACGGTGATCGCCGACGAACAGTACATCCGCGACAGCATCCTGCTGCCGCAATCGCAGATCGCCGCCGGCTACCCGCACATCATGCCCACCTTCCAGAATGTCCTGAGCGAGGAGGACGTGCTGAAGCTGGTCGCCTACGTGAAGTCCCTTGGCGCCGAACCGCGGGAGGCTCCTCGATGAGCATTCGGACCATGAAAGCCGGCCCCGATCGCGAGAACCTTGACGATCGCGGCCTGTCGGAAACGCCGACCCAGCGCACCAGCTATCTGCGGGCGGGAAACACCCTCCGGTCGTGGTTCTTCACCACCGACCACAAGCGCATCGCGCTCCTCTACATGGTGTCGGTAACGATCTTCTTCTT
>DATEIF010000439.1:0-3878 GCA_035279205.1 Vineibacter sp. | reverse complement strand
CGCCGACCGTATCGCCGCCCAGGGCGTGCGCACCTGCCAACTGCACATGCTGCGGCTCGAGCCGGCGCAGCCCATCCCGCGCCTGGCCACGCCGGTGATGTCGGACCTCAGCATGGGCCGCTATCTGGGCTTTGCCGAGTTGCCCCAGGCGGCCGCGTTGAAACAGCGGCTGGCGGCCGAGCAGGCCGCAGCACTGGAGCACGGCGTGCATCTGATCGTCGTGCAGTCCGCCGACGGCAGCCTGGTGGTCGGCGACAGCCATCACTATGGCGAGACGGTCGCGCCGTTCGCGCCGACGCTGGTCGACGACGTCATCCTGGAAGAATTCGACGCCGTCTTCGACCTGCCCGGCCGCCGAGTCCGCGAGCGCTGGGTCGGTTCCTATGCTTCCGCCGATGACAAATTGATGTTCGTCGATCGCCCCAGCGATGACGTGCGCATCGTGATGGTCACCAGCGGTACGGGCGCGTCGACCGGCTTCGCGATCGGCGAGGAAGTCATCGGCGAGTTGTTCGGCTCGCAGCAGCAGTAACGGAGCGTTCCCATGCGGCTGAAGGCAGTTGTCTTCGACTGGGCGGGCACAGTCGTCGATCACGGGTCGCGCGCGCCGATGGGCGCCTTTGTCGAGGTGTTCAGCCAGTTCGGCGTTTCCCTCTCGATCGCCGAGGCGCGCGGCCCGATGGGGCTGCCCAAGTGGGATCACATCAAGGCACTGACCGTTCAGCCTGACATCGCCGAACGCTGGCGCCAGGCGCACGGTGCACTGCCGACCGACGCCGACGTCGATCGGGTGTACGAGGTCTTCGTGCCGCTGAACGCCAAGGTCGTCACCAACTACGCCGACCTCATTCCGGGCGTGACAGAGACAGTGGCCGATGCACGCCGGCGTGGGCTGAAGATCGGATCGACCACCGGCTACACACGCGACATCATGGAGCCGTTGCTGCCGGTCGCCGCGGCCCAGGGCTACGCACCCGACAATCTGGTCTGCGCCGGCGATCTTGCCGCCGGCCGCCCGACCCCGTTGATGATGTACAAATGCTTCGTCGATCTCGGCGTCTGGCCGGCCGCCAGTGTCGTCAAGGTCGACGACACTGTTCCCGGTATCGCCGAAGGACTTGCTGCCGGCACCTGGACGGTGGGCGTGGCAATGTCCGGCAATGCACTCGGGCTGTCGCGCGAGGAACTGCAGGCGTTGCCGGCGCCCGAGCAGGCGCTGCGACGGCGTCATGCCATCCGCGAGCTCACGGTGGCCGGCGCGCACTACGTCGTCGACAGCGTCGCCGATCTGCCGCCCCTCCTCGACCTCATCGAAGGCCGGTTGACGCGCGGCGAGACGCCCTAAGCCGTCATCACACGGGGCACGAGGCGGTGCTGCCACATTGGCACCATTCTTGGCCGGCAGTGTATGCGGCATGATCAGCTGGCTCACACGCGTTACGCTGGCCCTTCTCCTCAGTGGTTTCGGTGCAGCGGCGCTTTATCTCGTGATCGCCGGCCCCATCGCGTTTTTCGTGACCACGATATCGCTCGCGTGGCCCGTCATTCTTTTTGTCAGTCTGATCCTGGGCGGCAGTTGCTATGCGCTCCTGCGCCGGCTCGACGTGTCGCTGACCCTGCCGGTCTGTACCGCAACAGGCGTCGTCGTGGGTGCCGTGTCGGGTGTCCTGCTGGTTGCTGCCTTAAATCTGTTGCCCTACAGAGGCGTGGATCGCCATGCCGAGAACCCCGAGGCGTTGCGGCAACACCGCGACCTGACGCTACCCTTGAGGACTGCTGCCGTTGGTGCGCTGGGCGGCCTGATCTTCGCCGCGTCGGGCCGCGTTTTGCGCATTCGATAGAATTGCGGCATCCACACTCTACGTCGTGGCACGGACGATAAGCTGCACGCCGAGGTCGATGCGTTGGGCGCCGCTCGGCTTGCCGGCAACGGCATCCAGCAGCAGGTCGGCGGCGCGATCGCCGATCTCCAGGCCGCTGATGCGCACCGTGGTCAGCGGGGGCACCATCTCGCGCGCCAGATCCTGATCGCCAAAACCGGCGATCGCCAGGCGCTGTGGTACGGCGATCCCCTGGCGTTGGCACTCCAGCAACGCACCGATGGCCAGAACATCGGTCGACAGGAAGAGCGCATCGACCGGCTTTCCCTCGGCCAGGATCCGGCTCAGGCTGTCACGACCGTTCGCGACCATCCCGGGACTGGGAACGGTGGCGGCGGGCAGCGGCGTGATCCCGGCCGCGACCAGGGCCGTCTCAAATCCCTCCCGCCGCGCTTTTGAGCGCGCATCGGCGCCCCCCACGAAGCCGATATGGCGATAGCCGCGGGCGACGAAGTGCTCGGCCACCACACGCCCCGCGGTGGCGTTGGAGAAACCGACGACGTGGTCGATCGGGCGCCGCATCATCTCCCAGGTCTGCACGATGGGAATCCCGGCCGCCGCCAGCATGCGCCCCGTCGCCGGCGAGAGCGGCGCCCCCACCAGCATCAGGGCATCGGGCCGGCGGCCCAGCATCGCGGTAACCAGGGCGCGTTCGCGCTGCGCGTCGTAGCCGGTCTGCCCCAGCAGGATCGTATACCCCGCCCTTTCCAGCCGGTCCGACAGGCCCTGGATGGTGTCGGCAAAGATCGAATTGGCGATGGTGGGCACGATCGCGGCGATGATCCGGCTACGACTGCCGGCCAGCGCGCCGGCAGTGAGGTTCGGCACGTAGCCGATGCGGCGCACCGCCGCCATCACCGCCTGCCGCGTCGCTGGCGTGACGGCATCGGGTGTGTTGAGCACGCGGCTGACGGTGACCAGGGACACGCCCGCCAGGCGGGCCACATCTTCCATGCGGGGACGGCCGGGCGTTGCGATCCGGCTTCTGGTTTTCGGTTTCATGGCGCCACTCAAGCACGGCCCGAGGCCGACAGACAGGGGCTGATAAGATACTTGACAGTGAAAGCGCTTCCATTTCACCATGGAAGCGCTTTCATCATAGAAGGTCATCGCCATGATCTCCGAACGCGATGTCGAGGCCTACCGCCGCGACGGCTACATCGTCGTTCCCGACGTGCTGGACGCTGCCGAGCTCGGGCAATTGCAGGCGGTGATCGACGACTGGATCGCCCGTGCTGCCGGCATCGATACGCATGACGACATCTACGATCTCGAGCCATCGCACACCCGGGCCCAGCCGCGGGTCCGTCGCATCAAGACACCGCACAAGATCGACCGCCGCTTCAGCGCACTGGTGCGCCATCCCAACGTGCTGGCGATCCTCACCAAGCTGATCGGTCCCGACCTGCGCCTGCACGGCTCGAAGCTCAACATGAAGGCGCCACGCTACGGCTCGCCGGTCGAATGGCATCAGGACTGGGCGTTCTACCCCCACACCAACGACGACATCCTGGCCATCGGCGTCATGCTCGATGACATGGAGCTGAGCAACGGACCGCTGCTGGTGGTCCCCGGCTCGCACCGGGGGGCGATCCACGATCATCATGCCGACGGTGTGTTCTGCGGCGCGATATCGCCCGATCTCATCCGCGACGAAGCCAGCCGCGCCGTTCCGCTGACGGGCCGCGCCGGTTCGATGTCGTTCCACCACGTGCGGCTGCTGCATGGCTCGGCGCTCAACACCTCGAACCGGCGTCGCCAGCTGCTGCTGTACGAAGTGGCGGCCGCCGATGCCTGGCCGCTGGTCGGCGTGTCCGACCTGGCCGAGTTCAATAGCCGCATGATCGCCGGCCAGCCGACGATCACGCCGCGCGTAACGCCGGTGCCGGTGCGCATGCCGCTGCCACCCGCCGCGAACCAGGGATCGATCTACGAAAACCAGACCGGCAGCCGGCAACGCTTCTTCGCCACGGCCGACGCGGTGAATTGAAAGGATTT
>DATEIF010000438.1:0-2593 GCA_035279205.1 Vineibacter sp. | reverse complement strand
CGCCGTAGCGGACCTCGAGATGCTCGATCTTCAGGAGCGGCGGGCTCATGCGTCCCCCGCGTGCCGGACCTTGCGTCGGCCGAGATAGGCCGCGATGACATGGGGGTCGCTCGTCACCTCGCGTGGCGTCCCGCGGGCGATCTCGCGGCCCTGGTGAAACACCACGACACGACGCGCAAGCGAGGTGATCACCTCCATGATGTGCTCGACGATCACGATGGTGATGCCGCCGGCGTGGATGCGGCGCACCAGCTCGATCGCCTCGCGCACCTCCGTCGGCGTGAGGCCGGCCATCGCCTCGTCCAGCAGCAGCGCCTTCGGCTCCGAGGCAAGGGCACGGGCGATCTCGAGACGCTTGCGGCCCGGCGTGCCGAGGCTGCGGGCCGGCGCATCGGCCAGGGGGCCGAGGCCCACGCGGTCCAGCACCGCACGCGCCTGGACGCGAGCGTCGCCGGCATGGGGATGGCGCAGCAAGGCGCCGATCATGGCGTTGTCCAGCACCGTCATCGATTCGAAGGTGAGCGGCACCTGGAAGCTGCGCGCCAGGCCGAGACGGGCACGCGCTTCCGGCGGCGCATGTGTCACGTCGACGCCGGCGAAATGCACGCTGCCCGAGCTCGGCGCGAGATCGCCGGTCAGGCAGTTGAAGAAGGTCGACTTGCCTGCGCCGTTCGGACCGATCAAGCCCAGGATCTCGCCCTCCTCGACCGTGACCGAAGCATTGTCGACGGCCTTGAAGGCGCCGAACAGGCGGGTGACGCCGCGCGCTTCAATCAGCATGGCCGCTCGCGGGGCTTGCCGTGGCGGCCGTCTTCTTCTTCGCCGCCCGTTGCGGCCGCTCCCATAGGGACAGCAGGCCGCTCGGCAGGAAGCGGGCGATGATCACGATGATGGCGCCATAGACGACAAAGGTGATGCCCGCTCCCTGCCCGCCCAGCAGGCTGTTCGACAGCTCTTCGAGCGGGACCAGGATCAACGCGCCGATCAGCGGCCCGAAGAGGTGGCCTGCGCCACCCAGCGCCGCCATCACCACGATCTTGACCGACAGCAGGATGCCGAAGCCGGACTCGGGATCGATGAAGCCGAACATGCAGAGATAGAGGGAGCCGGCCAGCGACGTGAAGGCGGCGCTCAGCATGTAGGCATAGAGCTTGTAGCGGCCGGCCGACACGCCGAGCGAGCGCGCCGCGCGCTCGCTGTCCTTGATGGCGCGCAAGTAGAAGCCCATGCGGCCCCGTTCGATCCACCAGGTGAGGCCCAGCAGGCCGGCGAGCACCAGCAGGAAGATATAATAATAGGGCATCGCCGAAACGAACGAGAGATCGAACACCGAGCGCGGCATCGCCGGACCGCCCAGTCCCTGAGCGCCGCCCAGCCAGTTGCTGGTCGAGCTCAGCACCCGCACCAATTCGCCCACCGCAATGGTTGCCATGCTGAAATAGTGGCCCGAAAGCCGCAGTGTCGGCACGCCGATCACCGCCGCCACAGCGATGCTGAGCAGCATGCCGACCGGTGCGCCCAGGATGGGCGGCAGATCGAGATGGACGAAAGCCACGACGGCGGCGTAGGCGCCGATGCCGAAGAACACGGCGTGCCCCACCGATACCTGGCCGGCATAGCCGCCGACGATGTTCCATGCCGAGGCGCTGATGGCCCCCAGCAACACGAGCGCGCCCAGCCGCTGCCAGACGGGCGAGCCGCTCGTCACGATCGGATAGGCCAGCACCACGACGATGGCCGCGAGCTGGAGAAGGCGGCGGGAGCTCGTCATGTCTTGCCCATCAGGCCCTGCGGCCGGAACCACAGCACCAGGACGAACACCGAATAGACGATGACATCCTTGTAGACCGGACCGATCAGGAAGGCCGAAAGCGACTCGACGACGCCGATCAGCAGTCCCGCCACCAACGCGCCGAGCACACTGCCGAAGCCGCCCAGCGCGACGGTGACGAAGGCCACGATGGCGAGCGTCTCGCCCACCGTCGGCGACGTGTAAAAGAAGGTGGCGATCAGCGCGCCGGCGATGCCCGTTGCCGCGCCGGCAAGCGCCCAGGCGAGAGCCTGCATGCGCTGCGGCCGGATGCCCATGAGCTGCGCGGCCATCGCATCTTCCGACACGGCCAGCATGCGGCTGCCGACGGCCGTGCGCGTGAGCAGCAGATGCAACAGCAGGGTCACGCCGAACCCGACCGCACCGGCCAGCAGGCGCGACCCCTCGAGGCGGATGCCGCCCACGATGAAGGAATGGCCGACGAGATTGTCGGGCAGGGTGCGGAAGTTCGCACCGAAAACCCACAAGGCGCCGTAGCGCAGGAACAGGGCGAGGCCAAACGTGCCCAGGATCTGCGCCAGCATCGGACCGCGCATGATGTGCCGCACCAGCAGGAAGTAGGCGGCCACACCAAGGGTTGCGATCAGGATGGTCGCGATGGGCACGGAGGCCCAGGGACCGCCGCCAAAGGCTGTCCACACCACCACCGCCGTGTACATGCCCAGCATGACGAACTCGCCGTGCGCGAAGTTCACGACATTCATCATGCCCCAGATCAGGCTGAGGCCGGACGAGAAAAGCGCGTAAACGGCACCAAGCAAC
>DATEIF010000437.1:0-13253 GCA_035279205.1 Vineibacter sp. | reverse complement strand
TCAGCGTGTCGAACCGCGTCTGCATCTCGAATTCCAGCGCCGTCGTGCCGGCGCCGACGAAGACCTCGGGGTCGTCATAGGCCGGGATGGTCAGCGCGCCGGTTTCCTGCGCGCGTGCTTCGCTGGCGGCCCGCGCCTCGGCGTAGACGGCACCGATCTGGTGCACGACGGCACCGTAGCTGCGCAGCCGCTCGACCTTGGCCGGTGCCGAGATGGTGGGCACGAAGATCTCGGCGCGGTGGCCCAGCGCACGGGCGGCATAGGCCACGGCGGCACCGTGGTTGCCGCCCGAGGCGGCGATCACTCCGGCCGGTCCCGGCGTGCTGACCAGCAGCTTGTGGAAGGCACCGCGGCCCTTGAACGTGCCGCTGTGCTGCAGCGACTCCAGCTTCAGCGCCAGCCCATGGCCGAGGCCGAAGGCGCCGGCCGGCAGGTCGACCACCGGGGTCTGGCGGATATGGGGCTTGATGCGGACATAGGCCGCGGCAACGGCGTCGGGCGAGACCGCTGGAACAACAGGTGCGTCGGGCATGACGCGGTGTTAGCCGGTTCCGGGGCGCCCGTCCATGTCGGCTGTAGTGCTTATGCGCGGGGTGGCACCGCCGGCGGCGCGCTGCCGGTGCGCCGGCGCTCGGCATCCATGAGCTGGCGCAGCTTGCGCTGTTCCCAGTCCGGCGCCAGCAACCGCAGCGGCCAGTCGAAGGTCGACGCGGCCTGGATGGCGATCGCGATGCCCCAGCCCAGCAGCGGCCAGATCGCCCAATAGTGCCGGCTGCCGAACAGGTTGATCAGATGCAGCATGGTGTTGACGGCGACATAGACCGCGAGATGGCCATAGAACGCCTTGATCACCGCCAGCCGGCGCTGGGCGCGGTGCAGGATCTCGTGTTCCGACGTACCGGCAGCGGACGAGCCGGTCGTCGCGACGGACATATCGTGCATCTCCGGGGACGACATCGGGACCTCCTTGTCAGATTGCATTGAGGGCGCGGCTTTCGCTGCCGCGGGCCACGCGCAGCGCCTGCCGGCGCCGCAGCAACAGGCAGGCCAGCCATCCCAGCGCGATGCCGGCCACCGCGCCGCTCACGGCGCTGGCGGTGATCACCCATGTCAGTTCTCGTACCCAGGTTGGATGGAACGCGGCCGTCACACCCATCCCGTAGCGGATACTGAAGATCGACAGGCCCAGAACCATGGGAAACCAGCTTCCGGTCAGCCGCACGCGGCGACCGTCCGGCTCGACCTCGAGGCTGCGTTGCCGTGCGATCAGCACGCCGAGCGGGCTTCCGATCGACAGGGCGACCACCCAGACCGGGATGGCGAGGAGGGGTTGCGCCGACGTCACTGCATTGAAAAGCGAGATCGAGGTCGCCACGACCGGCAGAATGGCCAGCCGGCCGGGGACGACCGTGCGGGTGCGCAGGCCGCTCCAGCCCAGCCACAGGACAAGCCCGAGTAGAGCCCACACCCAGACCGGCGTGTGGATGATCGTCTGTAAGATTGCTGACATGGACCCTGCCGCCAGTTGCCGGACCGCTGGCGTCGATATGCGCGACCATCCCGCGTCCGGGCCATCCCAAGTTCGTGGAATCGCTGGCTTTTTGCGCCAAACAACGGCATTGATCGATTCGCGATGCGCGAATCGACGTTCTTCCAGTCGCTGCCGCAGCAGCTTTTCTACGTGCTCATCGCCGCGGCGGTCCTGGCGCTGGTCGGGCCCTACGGAACGTATCGCGACCTGCCGCTGGATCTGCGGGCTGCGTACTGGACATTGTGCATGCTGGCGGGTTGGCTCCTGATGACGGCCATCGGCGCTGCCATCGACCGGATCGAGCCGCTGCAGGGCTGGCCGGTGGTCGGCCGCATGGTGGTCGCGGGCTTCATCGGCGGCGTGCCGATGACAGCCGTGGCCTGGGGCGCCGAAGCCCTGTTTCGCCGAGTCCCGCCGCTGTCGGATCTGCCCTACCTGCTGATGGACGCGACCGTGCTTACGATCGTCGTCTCGGTCGCCATCGGCCAGGCGGTCGAGCTGCGGCTGCGCTCACGCGCCGGCACGACGGAGTTTGTGCCCTCGCCGCCGGCCGATGCATCGCCGCCGACGGTTCCTCCCCCGGCACTGCCCGCGTCGTCGCCGGCGGACAGCTTCCTGCGCCGCCTGCCGCCCGAGCTGGGGCGTGACCTGCAGGCCGTGGAAATGGAAGACCACTATGCGCGGGTGCATACCGCGCTGGGCAGCACCCTGATCCTGTTGCGCCTGCGCGATGCGGTGACCGAGCTGGGCGAGGGCAGCGGACTGCAGGTACATCGTTCGTGGTGGGTTGCTCGCGATGCTGTCGCGCGCAGCGAGCGCGACGGCACCAAGACGACGTTGATCCTGCGCAATGGCGTGCGCGTGCCGGTCAGTAAGACTTACCGGGATGCGATCAAGGCGGCGGGCTGGCTCTGATTCTTTTCGGGACCGCGGGCGTCCACCCCCGCAATCGCTCGCAGCGAAGCGAAGAGCGAAGGGTGTCGACGCTGACGCGCCGAAGCGCACGTGGACGCGCGCGGTTCGGAAAACGTCAGCGCGGCTCGACAACGATGCTTTGCGTAGCGCACCCGAAATAGCCGCGCCGATCGGCCAGCCGGGTAAAGGCGATGCCGTTGCCGGCCGGGCCGAGCCAGGTTTCGGCATCGACCAGGATCCAGTCATCGATCGGCAGACGGCTCAGGTTGATCGAGAGATCGCCATTGATGAAGGTCCAGCGGTCGAAGTCGAGCGCGGCCGCCGTACCGTTGCCGAAGTCCGCCGTCAGCGCGGCGCGCATCAGGGCCGAGGTCGGTGCGCCGTGCACCAGGGGACGATCGGCGCGAAACCAGATCGCCGCCGGCCCCGGTTGCCGCCAGGCACCGCGCGCGACGCGGACCGACACGCCGGTGAGGAACGGGTTGTCGATATCGCCGATGTCGCTGGCGATGGCGCACTGCTCGGGCAGCGGCAGATCAAGCGGCTGGTCCAGCGCCTGCAGCGGCAGTGCGTGGTCGGCGGCGCGGATCTTCAGCACGGTGGCGCGCACGACCTCGGTGTCGTCGTCGGTGGCGAGGCGGATACCGCTCAGCTGAATCTTGCGGCCATCGCGGATGGTTTTCGTCGCGATGGTGAGCGGTGCCACGGGCACCGGCCGCAGCAGATCGATGGTCAGCCGCACCACCTGCATCGGCTGGGCTGCCGGTATCGCCTCGGCAGCCCAGGCGATCAGTCCCGCCGGCGCAGCGCCATGCTGCAGCGACGTGTTCCAAGGTCCACCGGCATGCCGGCTGGGCACGGCACGCATGCCGTCGACGTCGTAAACCGCGTCCACGATCGGCTTCAACGGTTGCGGTCGCGGTCAGGCTGACGGCGTCGGCTCGAGGAACTGGTAGTCGGCGCGGATGCGGCCGTCGGCGCCCAGCAGCAGGAAGTCGGCGCCGACCGATATGACCTTGTTGTCGCGCACCATCTCCCACTGGAAGCGCACGGTGTCATGGTGGCCGTCGACATGATCGCGCGGCCGAAAGACATGGCCGCTGTCGCGCACCCATTTCTCGTAGGCACCGGTGATGCGGGCCTCCAACGCCGCATAGCCGCGGCAATCGTGGCTGGGCGTGAAGTGGCCACCGTCTTCCACCCACAACGCCGCAATCTGCTGGCGGCGTCGCGCAGGATCGGGTTCGTTCCAGACGGCGACGTAACGGTTCACGATGTCCCGGAGCTCGGCCATGGCGCTCTCTCCTGAAGTGCGTATGCCGCCGACTGTTCAGCCGGCGGCATGTTTTGTCCATTACGCACCAGGTAAAGGAGCATCACTGTCGTCCCGAGCGTAGCGAGGGATGACAAACTCTCGGATAACAGAACGACGCCTAGTCGACCTTGGCGCCCGACTCCTTCACGACCTTCGCCCATTTCGCGATCTCGACCGTCACGAACGCGCCGAGCTCGGCAGGCGACGACGTGACGACATCGAAGCCCGCCGTGGCCGCGGCGGCCTTGACCTCCGGCAACGCCATCGCCTTGAGCGTCTCGGCGTTGAGGTGGCCCACGATGTCGGCGGGCGTGCCCGCCGGCGCGAACAGTGCGAACCATGCATCGGACTCGAAGCCGGGGAACAACGTCTCGGCCACCGTGGGCACGTCGGGCAGCGCCGCCGCGCGGGCCTTGCCGGTGGTGGCCAGCGCCCGCAGCTTGCCGGCGCGGATCTGGCCGATCACCGACGGCATGGTCTGGAAGCTGGTCGGTACCTGGCCGCCGACCAGGTCCTGAACGGCCGGCGCCGTGCCCTTGTAAGGCACGTGCGCGGCATCGAATTTCGCCAGGCCCTTGAACAGCTCCATCGTCAGGTGCGAGGCCGAGCCGTTGCCGGTCGAGGCGTAGTTCACCTTGCCGTCCTGCGCCCTGGCCCAGGCGACGAAGGCGCGGACGTCGGCGGCCGGCACGTCGGGATGCACCACCAGCACATGCGTGACGCCGGCCACCAGGGCGATCGGCGCGAAGTCCTTGGCGGCGTCGTAGGGGTGATTGGGAAACAGACTCTGGTTGGTGGCGTGCGTGGCGTTGTTGCCCATCACCAGCGTGTAGCCGTCCGCCGGTGCCTTGGCGACGATGTCGCTGCCCAGGTTGCCGCTGGCGCCGGGCTTGTTGTCGACGATCACCTGCTGTCCCAGCGCCGTCGTCAGCTTCTCGGCGATGACGCGCGCCAGCACGTCGGTGGACCCGCCGGCTGGGTAGGGCACGACGAGACGGACCGGCTTGGCCGGCCAGGATTGCGCGCGGGCCGTCGCGGCGATGGCGGCGAAACCGATGCCGGCAAGGAACGGGCGGCGACGAAGCGACATGGATGACCTCGGACAGCGACGAATGGCCGTGGCCTTATCATGCGCCCGCAGGTGTGACCTCGCCTGATTTTGCGAATCGGATGTTCCGCCGCCGCCCGCTTCCGTCAAACATGGGCTGTCGTCGTCCGGCCCGGGCGCAGCGATATCATTTCCCAGACCGCGACGATGACGAGCACGATCGTCGTGGCGGCACTCAGAAGCAGCGGCGACCATGAGGCGCCCGCGGGGATCAGCGCCACCAGCAACGTCAGGCCGACGAGGTGCGACAACGGCAACCGGCCGGCGATGACCCGCTTGAACAGCAGGTTGCCCACCAGGTAGAGCGCCGGGCCGCCGATGATGGCCGCCACCGCCTTGGCTTCGGTGTGCCCGGTCGGATGCGCCAGCACCAGTTCGTCAGCCACCGCCGCCACGATGATGCCGGCGACGATCGGCAGGTGAAGATAGGTGTAGGCGATGCGTGCCAGCCGGCCGGGATCGTCCGAGCTGGCAATGTGATGACTGCCTCGTTCGGCGCCGGTGTCGAAGTAGATCCACCACATGGCGACGCTGCCGATGAACGACACGACGAACGCCGTGACTGTCGTGGCCGTCCACGCCAGGTCGGCGAACGTCGCGCCGGTGACCAGGATCGATTCGCCCAGGGCGATGATGATGAACAGGGCGCAGCGCTCGGCGAGATGGCCACCTTCGACTGTCCAGTCGTTGGTCGTGGAGCGGCCCAACCCAGCGACCCAGAAGCCGGCCGATGGTCCCAGGTATTCGATGATCAGGGCGATCACCCACAGCGCCAGGCGCAGTGGTCCGTCGCTCAAGCCGCCGGCGATCCAAAACGCTCCGGAGATACAGAGCCAGACCAGGATGCGCTGAAAATTGCGGGTCAATCCGGCATTGTCCCGGCCGATGGCCCATAGGCTGAAGAGCGTGCGCCCAATTTGCATGAAGGCAAAGGCGCCGGCGAAGGCCAGTCCCTGCGACTCGAACGCCTTGGGCAGCGAGCTCGAAAGCAGCAGTCCGGCCAGCATCAGGACCAGCAGTGCCAGGCGCACCGGCGATTTCTCGGGATCGAGCCAGTTGGTAACCCAGGACGTGTAGATCCACACCCACCACACGGCCATCAGCAGCAAGGTCGTGTGCAGCGCGCCGGCGAGATCCAGATGCGCCAGCAGTGAATGTGATAGTTGCGTGACGGCGAAGACGAACACCAGATCGAAGAACAATTCGATGAACGTGACCTTGCTGTCGGCGTGCGATGTTCGCTTGCGCAAAAGCTGCGGGCCAGGTTCGCGTCCTGTCATGTCGCTGCCCTTTCTTGTCATGTTCGTACGCTAACGACGTGCTAGCAGCCATACGCATGGACATGATTGCACGGACAAAGATCGTCATTCGACCGAGTCGGCGCCCTTTTCCCGCCCGATTCGCGGTTGAACATCTGACATGGCGCCGGTCGTTTCCAGTCGACCGGCCATTTTCATGATGACGACTGCCGATTATCCCATCGCCCTGCCGCCGCGCCACGCGCTGCACGAGTATCGGATCGAGCGGGTGCTGGGCCATGGCGGCTTCGGCATCACGTACCTTGCGACCGACTCGAGCCTGCGCAAGAAGGTTGCGGTCAAGGAATACCTGCCGGCCCAGTTTGCCGTCAGGGCCGAAGGTGCCACCGTGATGCCGCGCACGCGGCGCGTCGCGGACGACTACCGCTGGGGTCTCGATCGCTTTCTCGAAGAGGCCCGCACGCTGGCACGCTTCCGCCACGTCAATATCGTGCCGGTGTTGCGCTTCTTCGAAGCCAACGGCACCGCCTACATCGTGATGGAGTACGAGGAGGGCCGCTCGCTGTCGTCCCTGCTGGCGGGACCGGGCAGGTTGCCGGCGACGCGGATCCGGGCGTTGCTCGAGGGCTTGATGGACGGGCTGGCGCGGGTCCACGCGGCCGGGTTTCTCCACCGCGATATCAAGCCGTCCAATATCATCGTTCGCAGCGACGGTACGCCGGTGCTGATCGATTTCGGCGCCGCCCGCCAGGCACTCCTGCGCGGTGGTGCGACGCTCACCAGCATCGTCACGCCGCGCTACGCGCCGCTGGAGCAGTACCAGGCCGATGCCGAGCAGGGGCCGTGGACCGACATCTACGCTCTGGCCGCGGTGGCGCGGCACGCCATCACCGGCGAGGCACCGCCTGAAGCGCCCGGACGTGTGCGCAAGGATCCGTGCCAACCCTTGGCCGATGCCGATCTCCCCGTCTACAGCGAGGCATTCCTGGACGCGATCGATCACGGCCTGGCCGTTCATCCTGAGGATCGGCCGCAGACCATCGCTGCGTGGCGCCAGTCGATGGGCACGCCGCCAGCGGAAGCGGCCGTGCTTGATGACCTGGGCGAGGCGACGCCAGCGGCTGCCCGTACGCGGCTGATGCAGGCGCCATTGACGCTGGCTGCGGTGCCGTCGCCCGGCGGCGGCGCCAGTCCGCCGCTCGTGCCGTTGCGTCTGGGCGGTGCCGATGAATCCCAGCGCGTGCGCCTGGCCTCGCCGCCACGGCGTGCCGGTGCCGGCGGTGCGAAACGGTGGGTCGCGCTGGCCGTCGTTCTGTTGGCCGCCGGCAGCTATTACGGCTGGCGGATGTTGCCTGGATCCGTCGAGCCTAAGGTCGCCGATGCGCGACAGCCGCCCAATGCGCCGCCGCCACCGGTCTCGGTTCAGCCGCCGGTATCCAAGCCCGGCGGCGTACCGTCGTCGGATGGTCGCGTCGTGCCCAAGGGCGACCCGGTGCCGGTCAGGCCGCCGCCTGATCCGCAACCGCCCACAGGCCAGCTGGGATCGATCGACGAACTGTTGAGCAAGAGTGGCCAGACGCCAGCCGGTACGCAGGCGCCGGCGGGGAACAAGGCTGGACGAGACAAGGCACTGGACGTTGCACGACAAGCTGCCACGCAAGCCAAGACGATGGCGGAGCTTGCCGAAAAGGCGCACCGGCGCGCCCTCGAGCGCGCCGGTGATGCGCGGATCCGAGCCGCCGAAGCTGCCAAGGCGGATCTTCCGGGCGCCGAGCGGCTGACGTTCGATGACGGCTCCAGCTATGCCGGCCAGCGCGTCGATGGGCGACGCGATGGCCTCGGCGTTGCCGAGTTGCGCAATGGCGAGCGTCAGTCCGGCGACTGGAAGGGCGATCGCCTGGAGGGCTTGGGCGTGCTGCGTGCCGGCGACGGCCGTTCCTATGAAGGCGAGTGGCGGCACGGATTGCCCGAAGGCGTCGGTGTTTTTCGCCTCAGTCGCGAGGAACGTTACCTCGGCGAGGTCAAAGGCGGCCAGCCGCAAGGTGCCGGGATCCGCACCGTCGGCGACGGGCGTGACACAACGACCCGTGCCGGCACATGGCAGAACGGCGCGCTGGAAGGACCCGGTGTCGAGACGACATCGTCGGGCTGGCGCTACGAAGGCGGTTTCCGCGCCGGCAAACGTCACGGGCCGGGAATCCTGGTGAGTCCCGATGGCGTGCGCTTTCACGGAACGTTTGTCGATGGCGTCGCTGACGGCTACGGTGTGTCCGTTGCACCTGACGGCCATATGTCGTCGGGCGAGTGGCGCGCGGGCAATCTGGCGCGCGCCGACGACTAGGGCAGGCCGGCGCGCGTCGTCGGCAGGACGACGCGCGGAGGTGGCTTGACGGAGATTGTCGTCGCGATATTGGCGATCGCGCTGGCGCTGATCCTGGTCAGCGTGCTGCTGCCGGTGGCCGAGCGGTTTCGCATTCCTCATACGGTTCTGTTGGCCGTACTGGGCATCGGTCTGGGCGCGACGGGCGCTTGGCTGGGCACCGACACCGATCGCTTCGGGCTGCTGGGCGATGTGTTCGACGGCCTGACGGCGGTGGGCGTGAGTCCGGCTGGCTTTCTCTATGTCTTCCTGCCGCCGCTGCTGTTCACGGCCGGCCTGACCATCGACGTGCGCCGCCTGTTCGACGAGATATCGGCCGTGCTGTTGCTGGCGATCGTGGCCGTGTTCGTGTGCATCGGGGTCGTCGGCGCCGTCGTTCACGTGGCCACCGGTGTGGATATCTATGTCTGCCTGCTGCTGGGCGCCGTAGTCTCGACCACTGATCCGGCGGCGGTGATCGGCATCCTGCGCGAGGTCGGCGCGCCCAAGCGGCTGTCGATCCTGGCCGAGGGCGAGGCCCTGTTCAACGATGCCGCCGCCATCGCCACGTTCAGCATCCTGATCAACGTGCTGGTGCACCACATCGTGCCCGATGCGGCGGCGCCGGGGCTCGATTTCCTGCGCGAGTTTGCCGGAGGCATCGCGTTGGGCATCGTGCTGGCGCATGTCGCCCTGTTCATCGTCATGCGGCTGCGCGGCTCGATCGTTGGTCTCGCATCGGTGACCGTCGGCCTTGCCTATGTCGCCTACATCCTCGGTGACAAATATCTGCACGTGTCCGGTGTCGTGGCGGTCGTGGTCGCGGCGCTGACGTTTGCGACAATGGGGCCCACCCGCCTGCAGCCGCATCAGTGGGAGGCGCTGCGCCATACCTGGCACCAGCTGGAATTCTGGGCGAGTTCCCTGATCTTCCTGTTGGCCGCCGTCGTGGCGGTACGGGTGCTGGCGGGCTTCCACTGGTGGCATGTCGGCGCGGTCCTGGCGTTGTACGTGGCCGCGTTCGGCGCCCGCGCGCTGGTGCTGTTCGGGCTGTTGCCGGCGCTGGAGGCGGTCGGCCGTGTCCAACCCGTCGATCGCCGCTACAAGACCATGCTGGTCTGGGGCGGCCTGCGCGGCGCCGTAACCGTGGCGCTGGCACTGGTCGCCTACGGCAACGAACGCCTGCCGCAGGACGTGCGCGATTTCGTTGCCATCCTCGCGACGCTGTTCGTGCTCGCCACGCTGTTCGTCAACGCGCCCACCCTGCGGCCGCTGATGCGCGCTTTCCGCCTCAATGAGCTCGACGAGACCGACAAGGCGCTGCGCGACCGCGTCCTGCTGCTGTCGTGGGCATCGGTGGCCACCCAGGTCCGCGAGGCGGCGAAGATCTACGGCGCCGAGCTCGACATGGCCAAGGGTCTGCCGCATCTGCAGATCGACCACGCCTCGACAGCGCAGACCGACATGGCGCTGCCGATCGACAAGCGGGTCGCCTACGGGCTGCGCACGTTGTGCGCGCGCGAGCGCGAGCTCTATCTGTGGCGGTTCGGGCATCAGTCGATCTCGCGCCACATCGCCACCATGCTGGTCGTCGCCGCTGACCGGTTGATCGATCAGGTGCAGACGGAAGGTGTCGCCGGCTACGCGCTGGCGCTGCGACAGGACGTGGTTGTCGACCGCGGCTTTCGCGTCGCGCTGTGGCTGCACCAGACCTTCGGCTGGGAGCGGCCGCTGGCCGATCGTCTGGCCGACCGCTTCGAGACCCTGATGGTCGAGCGCAGCGTCCTGCACGAGCTGAAGGGGTTCAATCGCACCGACGTGGCCGATCTGCTGGGCAAGGCCGTCGCCGATCGGTTGGCGGCGCTGCTGGATGAGCGGCTCGAAGGTATCGAAGGCGCGCTGAAGGCGCTATCGCTACAGTATGGCGACTATGCCGACACCATTCGCGGCCAGCACTTGCAGCGCATCGCCATCCGGATGGAGGCGGACGAGTACAGTCGTCAGCTCGGCAACTTCGCCATCAGCCCCGAGGTCTATCGCGACCTGCAGCACGCTCTGGCGGAGCGTCGGGCGGAGGCCAATCACCGGCCGCCGCTGCGGCTGGGCCTGAAGCTGACGGCCATGATCGAGCGCGTGCCGCTGTTCGCCGGCCTTGATCCCGCCGAGGTCGTGGCGGTGGGCAAATTGTTGCGGGCGCGGGTGGTGCTGCCGGGGCAGAAGATCGTGGCGTTGGGCGAGCGCGGCGATGCGATGTATTTCATCGCCGCCGGCGTGGCCAAAGTGAAGCTGGCGATGGGCGACGTCGAACTGGGCGAAGGTGCCTTCTTCGGCGAGGTGGCGTTGCTGGAGCACAAGCCACGCAATGCCGACGTGGTGGCCAAGGGCGTCTGCCATCTGCTGCGCCTTGATGCGCGCGCTTTCCGCCGGCTGCTGACAGCGCGTCCGGACATGCGCCAGGAAATCGAAACCGTGGCGGCGCAGCGCCGCGGGTGACCAGGTTGTGGCCGGCTGTCCGTGACGCACCGGTGATCTTTGCGTTTCGTGGCAGGAAGAAACCGGTCGAACTGACAGCTTGGTTGAAAATGAGTGCTCATATTGGTGAATTAAAAAGGGTTTGCACCCAAGATATTGACGGCTAAGAATGCGTTGCATTTCTGCAACACCTCCTTGCAGCGGAGTGAAGCGTTCATGGCGGCCGCAAAGTATGTAACGGCGTTGCTGGCGTTTGCTGTCGGCATATCGATCGTTTCAAGCGGGATGGCGCAATCTACCGCCCCCAAGAAAGTCACCCCGGGAACGGACCCTGCAAAAAAGGCCGCTGCGACGGCCCAGAAACCGGCGACCCAACCGGCCGCCAAGCCCGCCGCCAAGCCGGCGGTTGTCTCCACCAAGACGGCGACCAAGACGACCCCGCAGTCGGCGGCGACGAAGCCAGGCGCCACACCCCGGCAGCAGGTCGCATCCCGGCAAAATACCCGTGGTCCCGTGGCCCGCGCCGCCTATGGCGGTCGCGCCGTCAGTTCGCGGGCGCCGGCGACCCTGCGCAGCACGCGGTTCGGGGCCGTTCCCGTGATGCCGTCGCTCTATGCGCCGCCGCAGGAAAAGCTGCCGCCGCCGCCCGATGACGGCAGCCCGCGCTCGCTGTCGTTCTTCAACGTCAACAGCCAGGAATCGATTACGGTCACGTTCCGCCGCGACGGCCGCTACGTGCAGTCCGAGCTTGATCGCGTGAATGCGTTCCTGCGCGATTCGCGCAACGGCGACTCGGTGCAGATGGATCCGCAGCTCTTCGACATCCTGTGGCATGTCCAGCGGTCGCTGGGCGCCGACGGACACTACGAGGTGCTGTCAGCCTATCGCTCGCCCGAGACTAACGCCTGGCTCGCCAGTGCCAGCCGCGGCGTTGCCTCGGACAGTCTCCACATGCGCGGCCAGGCCATCGACGTGAAGCTGCCCGGCTTCACGCCCTACCAGGTCCGTCAGGCGGCGCGCGATCTTGGCCTGGGTGGCGTCGGCTACTATCCGCGCTCCGGCTTCGTCCACCTCGACACCGGCTCGGTGCGCTACTGGTGATCGCCTGACGCCGCTGCAAACCAACAAAAAGGCCGGCTGACGCCGGCCTTTTTCTTTACTGGCGTGACGGTCAGCCGACGTGGCTGCGCAGCATCCAGGCCGCCTTCGCCAGGGCGTCCATGCGCTCGATCATCAGGTCGCCGGTCTCGGCGTCACCCAGGCTCTCGGCCAGCTCGCGCACCGGCCGGCAGCGCTGTACCAAGCTGTCATTGTCGGCCGCGAGCTGCTCGCACATCTGGCTCCAGCTTTCGCCGCCTTTGGCTTCGGGCAGCGTCGCGAGCTTGCCGTAGGTAGCGAAGCCACCGGGCGCCGGGAACCCCAGGGTGCGAATGCGTTCGGCCACCTCGTCGACGGCCGCGTGCAACGCCTCGTACTGGGTGCCGAACAAGGTGTGCAGTCCCTGGAAGTTCGGCCCGGTGACGTTCCAGTGGAAGTTCTGGGTCTTGAGCGCCAGCAGATAATGATCGGCCAGGATCGCCCCCAGCGATTCGGCGACCTGTCGGCGCGCATTGTCGGATAGTCCCAGATTGACCGCGGCCATTTCGTGCTCCTTCTTATGCATCAGCTGTTTCAATGTAAGGTGGATTTACCCAGGCTCAACCGCGACGTTCGCGCACGGCCGCAGCAAGGACCGGAGGCTGCATGACGCACAAAGTGTGGCTGGAAGTCGCCGTGAACGGGCCATGGTCGCGCCGATACCAACCCAACATTCCCATTACCGAAGATGAGATCGTGAACGAGGCCATCGCCTGTGCCGACGCCGGGGCGGCCATCGTGCATATGCATGCCTACGATCCCGTGACAGGCCGCCAGCGCGACGATTACGAGATCTATGCGCCGATCATCGAGCGCATCCGAGCCTCCGTCGACGTGGTTTGCTACCCGACAATCCCGTTTGCCGGCAGCGCCGATTCGCCATCCCCGCTGACGCCGACCCAGCGGTATGCCGCCGTCGAGGCGCTGCTGAAGGCCGGACTGATCGAATGGGTCGGGGTCGATCCCGGCTCGACGAACCTGACGCACTACGCCGCCATTGCGGCGGCAAGGCCGGGTTTCGTCTACGCCAATCCGGAAGACCATATTCGCCATGGGCTGGCGCTGGCGCAGCGCCATGCGCGTTCGCCGTCCTACGCCATCTACGAGCCCGGCTTCCTGCGGCTGGGCGCGGCGCTGCACCGGGCGCACCCGGGAAC
>DATEIF010000436.1:0-2967 GCA_035279205.1 Vineibacter sp. | reverse complement strand
CGCGATGGGCACCCGCTTCCTGCTGACCTCGGATTCGACCGTGCCGGATGCGGTGAAACGCCGTTACCTGGAGTCCGCGCTGGACGGCACCGTCGTCACCACCCGGGTGGACGGCATGCCGCACCGGGTGCTGCGCACCGGCCTGGTCGAGAAGCTGGAACACGGCACGCCGATCCGGGGCCTGACCGCCGCCGTGCGCAACGCCGCCAAGTTCAAACACATGTCGCAGATGAGTTGGCGGTCGATGATCAGCGACGGCCTGGCCATGCGTCACGGCAAGGAGCTGACCTGGTCGCAGGTGGTGATGGCGGCCAACACCCCGATGCTGTTGAAAGCCGGCCTGGTCGACGGGAACACCGAGGCCGGCGTGCTGGCTTCCGGACAGGTGGCCGGCATCCTCGATGACCTGCCGTCGTGCGCCGAACTGATCGAATCGATCGTGCGCGACGCGATCGAGCACCTGCAAGCGGCATCCGGGCTGGTCGAAGGCCCGTAACCGGCCCGACCGCGCGATTGAAGCGTATAGCTGAAATCTAGCGTCATTAAGCTATAATCTTCATATGGTCCGGTTGAAGCAACACACTTCACCGCTAGCGACCCTTATCGGCGACGTCGTGGGTTCCAGGCGCGCCACCGACCGCGCGAAGCTGCACCGGGCCCTGGCGAGCGCCCTGCGGCACGTCGCCGCCGACGCCATCGATCCCCCGGCGTTCACCGTTGGCGACGAGTTTCAGGGCAGCTACCCGACCGTGGGTGCCGCGATCGATGCCGCCCTGTCGCTGCGGCTGGCCGTCGGCCCCGAGGTCGATGTCCGGTTCGGCATCGGCTGGGGCACGGTCACCGTCCTGGACGCCGACGCGGGAATCCAGGACGGGCCGGGCTGGTGGACGGCGCGAGAGGCCATCCAGCAGACCGCGGCGGCTCAGCAGCAGCCGGGCTTTGCGCTGGTGCGCACGACGTTCCGGGCCGACGGCGACACACGCGACGACGTCGCCGCGGTCAACGCTGCCCTGATTTGTCGGGACCATCTGCTTGGATCGCTCGATGAGAGATCGTTGCGGATTGTGACGGGGTTGATGACAGGCCGGACCAAAAAAGAGCTCGCCGCCGACGAGGGCATCAGCCCGTCGGCGATATCGCAGCGGGCCGGCCGCGATGGCTTGGACCTGATAGTCCTTGCCAGCCAATATCTTCGGAGCCTGCCGTGAGCGCCATCGCGGTCTTTCTCATCGCGCTGGGAGTCGCCGACCTCGCGCGGCGCGCGACCCGCGCGGCCTGGCCGCCGCTGCTGATCGGGCCGCTGGTGGTGCTGGCGTGCGCGGCGCTGGGGGCCCTGTGGCATGCCGGCGACATCGCGCTGCTGGTGTTGGCGGGCGCGGCGGTAATCGCCTTGGAATGGCTGTGCGCGCGCAGCGAGCGCAGCGGCACCGCGCAAGGAGCACCGTTGGCCGTCTTCGGCTTCGCGCTGGCGCTGCTGGTCGTGTTGTCCGGCTGGTCGGCACCGGCCGGCGGCGCCGTCGCGCGGTGGTCGGCCTGGGTCCACCTGCCGCTCGACCATGTGGCACCCACCCGGCTGCTGATGCTCGTCGGCGTGGTGCTGGTTCAGTTCGCAACCGCAAACCAGTTGGTGCGCTTGGTGCTTGGTTCGGTGGGCGCGGTGCGCCCGGCCGGTGAGCCGCAGCCGTCGGACCGGCTCAAGGGCGGCAGGCTGCTGGGTCCGATGGAGCGCCTGCTGATCCTGAGCCTCGGCGTCGGCGGGCAGGTGGCCGCGGCCAGCGCCGTCGTCGCCGCCAAGGGCATCATCCGGTTCCCCGAATTGAACGCTCAGACAAACCGCAACGGCGGCGTCGGGATCGACGAGGTGACCGAGTACTTCCTGGTCGGCAGCTTCACGAGTTGGCTGCTCGCCCTGGGCGGCATCGGCCTGGTCGTGGCAACCCGCTAACATGCTGGCCGAGTGTGAACTTCACGACGCGACACACCGCTGAGCCGTCGAGAAATTCATACTCGGCGGTCAAGGACGCCATCCCGCGGCGCGCATCGCGGCGACGACACGGGCAACAAAGGTACCCTGCCGATAGCGGAGAAGGTCGCTGCTAACCCGGATGATCGTCCAGCCCAAGTCGGCCAATGCGGTGTTCCGGTCGATGTCGCGATCGCGCTGCCCGGCGTCCGTCCAGTGCTGTGGCCCGTCGTACTCGATGCCGACCCGCAGCTCCCGGTACCCCATGTCGATGCGCGCAATGAAGTCGCCATAGTCATCGCACACTCGGATCTGTGTCTGTGGCACAGGCAAACCCGCGTCGATCAACACCAGCCGGGTGCGGGTCTCCTGCGGAGACTCTGCTCCGCTGTCCACGAGCGGCAACACGGCTTTGAGCCGAACCAGACCGCGCATGCCGCGATGCTCGGCCATCACGGCTTCGATGTCGCTGACTTTGACGTCGGTTGCATTCGCCAGCGCGTCGAGCCGCTGCACCGCAAACAGCCGCGACGATGTCCACCGTCCAACATCGAAAGCCGTACGTGCCGGACTGGTCACCAGCATGCCGTCGACTTCGACGACCTCACCGCGGAGCAGTGTCTCACTGTGCACGACAATGCCGGCAGGTGCGTGCCGATTGACGTGTACCAGCTCAGCATCGAGCGGCGGGCTGACCCACTTCGCCCCGAGCAGTGCGGCCGCTGAGTTTCCCGCGACGACGCCCTTGCGCCGCGACCAAAGCCATGCCGCCTGCGCGCGTTCGCGCGCCGTCAGCGCGATGCCGCCCGGGCAGTAGACGCCTGGGTAGACAGGCTCGTAGAGGGAGCGCATTGCCCGCTCCGGCATCACTTTTGCCGCCAAGGCCTCACTGCCCAGGAAGAGTTCGGTCATGCTGGCATGCTGCCAACGCCCACCGACACCTCTGCGAGTGTGAAGCCTACGACGCGACACGCCGTTGAGCCGCCGCGGATTTCACTGTCGGG
>DATEIF010000435.1:0-7255 GCA_035279205.1 Vineibacter sp. | reverse complement strand
GACAGCGGATCGACCACGGCCATGGGATCGGTGCCGATCTTGCAGGTCCCGACCGGATGGTACGTCGTCGAGCCGGTGGCGCGCGCATGCGCCATCAGCTCGTCGTCGCTTTTCACCTGCGGTCCGGGGAAGTTTTCGTGGTCGACATAGTCGGCCAGCGGCCGCGTCGTCAGCAGCTTGCGCAGGTACTTCATCGCCGCCAGCAGGGCGTCGCGGTCGATCTGGTCGGCCAGGTAGTTGGGCTGAATCTCCGGCTTGGCCGCGGCATCGGCGCTTACCGCCTTCACATGGCCGGTGCTTTCCGGCCGCAGTTGCGAGGCGCCCAAGGTCATGCCCGGGCGGGTGTCGAGCATCGTGGTGCCGTAGCGCCCGCCGGCGTAGCTCGCCGGTGCGAAATAGAGTTGCATGTCGGGCGTCTCGAGGCCCGGCCGCGTCTTGAAATAGCCGCCGGCGTGCGAGGGGCTCGCCGCCAGCAGGCCCTTGCGGTTGATGGCGTAGCGGATCACCTCGGCCATGAGCCGCAGCCCGTGCGAGCGCTCGTTGAGCGAGCCGGCGCCCTTGACCAGCGCCGAGACGCGTACCGCGTAGTGGTCGCGGAAGTTGCGGCCGACACCGGGCAGGGCGTGCACGACGTCGGTGCCGAGATCCTTGAGCCATGCGGGGTCGCCGACGCCCGACAGCTGCAACAGGTGCGGCGTGTTGATGCTACCGCCGCAGAGGATCACGTCGCGGCTGGCCTGCAGCGTCTCCTGGCCGCCGTCGCGACGGTGATAGCGGACGCCGGTGGCGCGCTTGCCGTCGAACAGGACGCGCTCGGCCAGGGCCCATGGCACGACACGCAGATTGGGACGCGACAGAATGGGGCGCAGGTAAGCGTCGACCGGGCTCCAGCGGCGGCCGCCACGCATCATCTGCTGATAGAGAAACGTGCCTTCCTGGTCGCCGCCGTTGTAGTCGGGCGTGCGTTT
Organism: Vineibacter sp.; assembly: GCA_035279205.1. Taxonomy (GTDB): domain Bacteria; phylum Pseudomonadota; class Alphaproteobacteria; order Reyranellales; family Reyranellaceae; genus Vineibacter. The sequence continues at coordinate 6,287 of DATEIF010000435.1, read as the reverse complement.
CAGGCCGAGCGCCTCGTTGGCCGCGACATAGGCGTCGCTCAACAAATGTGGGTCGCGCTGGTCCTCGATGTAGAGCAAGCCGTCGCGGCCGCGCACGGCGTCATCGCCGCCGACGCGCCGCTCGGCGCGCTTGAAATAGGGCAGCACGTCGGTCCACGACCAGCCGCGACAGCCGAGCTGGGCCCACATGTCGTAGTCGGCCGCCTGGCCGCGCACATAGAGATGGCCGTTGATCGAACCCGAGCCGCCCAGCACCTTGCCGCGCGGAAACGTGATCTTGCGGCCGTCGATATGCGGGCCGGGCGCCGTCTCATAGCCCCAGTTGAGCTTGGGATTGTAGACCGTCTTGTTGAAGCCCGCCGGCACCTTGATCCAGATGTGCCGGTCCGGCCCGCCGGCCTCGAGCACGGCGACGCGATGCTTGCCCGATGCCGTCAGCCGATTGGCCAGCACACAGCCGGCAGCGCCGGCACCCACGATCACGTAGTCGAACGTTTCCATCCTGCTCATTTCCTCACGCTGCTTGCCGCCGGCGCATCGATGCGGAGTAGCGCGGGCAGATCTCCTCGGCAAAACGCGTCATCATCTTCTGCCGCAACCCGATCGGCGTCCCCGGGGTCGCGGCCGACACCATGAAATAGTTGAAGCCCAGGGCCGCCAGCGCATCGATGCGCCGGCAGATGGTGTCGGGGCTGCCGACCAGGTTCGCGGCCATGAACGGGCCGAGCGCGTCGGGGTTGGCGAGTTTGCGCAGGTTGCCGAACATGCGGCTGAACTCGTGATACTCGGGGATGTCGGTCCACGGATCGGCATCGACCTCGTAGTGATCCGCCTGCAGCACGAAGTAGGGCGGATAATACTGACGTCCCAGGGCGTGGGCCTCGGCGTCGCTGTCGGCGATGAACATCTTCACCGAGATCGGCAGGATCGCATCGCGGTCCTTGGCGCCGGGGCGCGCCCGCCAGCGCTCCAGGATCTTGGCCAGCAGATGGTCCGGGAACGTCGACAGGCAGATCGGCGGCACGCCCAGGTCGCCCATGATCTCGGCGCTGGCGGCGCTGCCGATGGCGCCGTAGAACCGCACCGGCTTGTCGACAGGCTCGGGCCGCAGGCGAATCGGCCGTGTGATTTTCCAGAAGCGCCCGTCATGCGTGAACGGCGCGCCGGTCAAACCCTTTTCGATGATGCGATAGCATTCGGCGAAGCGGGCGCGGGCCTCGTTCATGTCAACGTTGTAGGCGTCGTACTCCGATTTCGCCGTGCCGCGGCCGATGCCCAGATGCAAGGTGCCGCGCGTCAGGCTGTTGAGCATGGCGATCTCTTCGGCCAGCCGCAGCGGATGGTACCATGGCAGCACCAGCACCGACGTGCCCAGCGAGAGGTCGGGCAGCGCGGCTGCGATGTGCGCCATGAACAGCAGCGGGCTGGGTGTCGGGTAGTAGTCGCTGAAATGGTGTTCCAGCAGCCAGGCCGCGTCGTAGCCCAGCCGATGGCCCAGCGCACAGTCGTCCATCACCTCGCGGTACAGCACCGTGTCGGCCTTGCGCACGTCGCTGGCCGGCGCGGCCTGGAAGCCGAAGGTGATGTCGTGCATCGGCGTTTCCTTCCCATCGTCGTTGCCGAGAGGCTAGGGCGCCGATGGAGCCACCTCAAATGAAGAATCGGTGGCTCAGCCGTGCAGGATGCGATCGAGAGGAAGCCGAGGTTGGTCCGGTCTGCGGATTGCTGATCCACGCAACAATTCGATCGGAGTGGCTGCAACGATCATTGTCGCATAGAACATGGCAGTGCTGTCGGGCGTGGCCAGAGAGGTGTGCGATGATGCCTGAACCATCGACGGACCCCAGCGAATGGGTGTTGCCGCGCTTTCTGACCGAGCAGGGACGGCAGCGGCCGGAGGCACCCTGGATTACCGTGGTCGGCGGCGACAGCTTGACGTTCGGCGAGGCAGCAGTGGATGTCCGCCGGGTGGCCGGCTACCTGGCCGGCCTGGGCATCAAGCCGGGCGACATGGTCGGCCTCATGATGCCCAACGGTGTCGACCTCGTGCGGGCCTGGCTCGGGATCGGCACGCTGGGCGCTATCGCCGTCATGCTGAACACGGAGCTGCGCGGGGCCTTCCTGCAGCACCAGCTGCGCAACTGCGGCGCCGATCTGGTGATCGCCGATGCGTCTTTCGTAGACGCGATCATGGAGGCAGCACCGCACGTCGACACGCTGAACCGGCTTCTTGTCCCCGGTGATGCTTCCGGCTCGACATCGGCCAGACCGCAGCGTCTGAGCTGGGAGGGCTGGCGAACGGCGCCACCATACGACGGACCGTTGCCGCGCGGCCAGGACATCGCCTGCGTGATGTACACCTCGGGCACCAGCGGCCCGTCCAAGGGCGTGCTGATGCCGCACGCCCATTGCGCGCTCTATGGCATGGGCCAGATCCGGGCCACGCAGCTGACCCATGACGACCGCTTCTACATCACGCTGCCGCTGTTCCATGCCAACGGCCTGCTGATGCAGCTGGGGGCCACGCTCCAACTCGGTATCCCGGCCATCGTCCGTCAGCGCTTCAGTGCCTCGGAGTGGCTGAACGACATTCGCCGGCATCGGTGCACCGTCACCAATGCCCTGGGCGCGCTGGCCGCATTCGTGCTGGCGCAGCCGCCGCGCGACGACGATCGGCAGCATGGATTGCGGGCGCTCTGCAATGCCCCCAACCTGCCGGAACACGAGGCTGCCTTTCGCACGCGCTTCGGGATCCGCGACGTGTTCTCCGGGTTCGGTATGACCGAGGTGAACATCCCGGTCTGGGGACGGGTCGGCGAGTCGCGCCCCGGCGCCGCGGGCTGGGTCGATCGCGCGCACTTCGAGGTGGTGGTGGCCGATCCGGAAACCGATCAGCCCGTTCCGCCGGGTCAGCTGGGCGAGATCCTGGTGCGGCCGAAAATCCCGTTCTGCTTCATGGTCGGCTATCACAACATGCCGGACCGCACGGTGGAGGCATGGCGCAATCTCTGGTTCCACACCGGCGATGCCGCCACGATGGACGCGGACGGGCTGGTGACGTTCGTCGACCGGATCAAGGACACCATCCGGCGCCGTGGCGAAAACATCGCCGCCACCGAAGTCGAATCGGCGATCAGCCAACTGGCGGGCGCGGAAGAGGTCGCTGCCTTTGCCGTGCCGTCAAGCATACCCGGTGGCGAGGACGAGCTGATGCTGGCGATCGTCGCGGCGGCCGGCGCAACGCTGACGGCCCAGGCCGTCATCCAGCACGCGGACAAGGTGCTGCCACGCTACGCCGCGCCGCGGTACATCGAGTTCGTGTCGGAACTGCCGAAGACCGCGACGGGCAAGGTGCAGCGTGCCGTGCTGCGCAAACGCGGGCCGGTACAGGCGTGGGACCGGGAGGCGCCAGCGGGGAGGTAAACGGCCGTCCGACGACTCGTCGTCCTGAGCGCAGCGAAGGACCTTGCGGTGGATCGTACAAAGAATATCGGCGCTGGTGATCGCCAGCGCCGACAGTGTCGGTGCCAGCACCGCAGGATCCTTCGCTGCGCTCAGGATGACTGCGTTGGCCACCTGTCTATGCCGCTTCTTTCCACGCGCCGTCGACCACCGTCACGATGTCGGCCATGATCGCGGTGATGTCGAAGTCCTTGGGCGTGTAGACGCGCGCCACGCCCGCCTTGAGCAGCGTCTCGGCGTCTTCCGGCGGGATGATGCCGCCGACCACGACAGGCACGTCGGCGATACCGGCGCTACGCATGCCCGCCATCACCTCGGTGACCAGGGGCACGTGGCTGCCTGACAGGATCGACAGCCCCACGACATGCACGCCCTCCTCGAGCGCGGCGTTGACGATGCGCGCCGGCGTGAGCCGGATGCCTTCGTAGACCACTTCCATGCCGCAATCGCGGGCGCGCACGGCGATCTGTTCGGCGCCATTGCTGTGACCGTCGAGGCCGGGCTTGCCGACCAGCATCTTCAGGCGGCGGCCGAGCTTGCGCGACACGCGCTCGACCTCGCGCCGCGCCGGCTCCAACCGGTCGTTGCCGACGCCGGCGGCGCGGCCGACGCCGGTGGGGGCGCGGTACTCGCCGAAGATATCGCGCAGGGCCTGACCCCATTCGCCGGTGGTCACGCCGGCATGAGCGCAGGCGATCGACGGCTCCATGATGTTGCGGCCTTCCTGGGCCGCGGCGCGCAGGGACGCCAGCGCCGCATCGGCCTTCGCCGCGTCGCGCTTGGCGCGCCAGGCCTGGAGCTGTGCGATCTGCTCGCGCTCGACGTCGGCGTCGACGGTCTGGATCGACGCTTCGCCGGCCGACAGCGGGCTGGGCTCGCCCTCGGTGAAGGCGTTGACGCCGATCACGGTCTGGCTGCCGCTTTCGATCGCCGCGATGCGCTTGAGGTTCGATTCGACCAGGCGCTGCTTCATGTAGCCGGCCTCGACCGCCGCGATGGCGCCACCCATGCCGTCGATGCGGGCGAGTTCCGCCGTGGTCTCGGCTTTCAGCTCGGCAACCTTGCGGTCGATCTCCTTGCTGCCGTCGAAGATGTCACCGAACTCCAGCAGATCGGTCTCGTGCGCCACGATCTGTTGCAGGCGCAGCGACCATTGCTGATCCCACGGCCGCGGCAGGCCCAGCGCTTCGTTCCAGGCCGGCAGCTGCACCGAACGCGCCCGCGCGTTCTTCGACAGCACCACGGCCAGCATTTCCAGCAGGATGCGATAGACGTTGTTCTCCGGCTGCTGCTCTGTGAGGCCCAGCGAGTTGACCTGCACCCCGTAGCGGAACAGCCGCATCTTGGGATCGGCGACGCCATAGCGGTCGCGTGTCAGCTCGTCCCACAGCTCGCAGAACGCGCGCATCTTGCAGAGTTCGGTGATGAAGCGCACGCCTGCATTGCAGAAGAAGCTGATGCGTCCCACCACCTGGGGGAACTCCTCGGGCGTCAGCTGGCCACGGGCCTTCACCGTGTCGAGCACCGCGATGGCGTCGGCGAGCGCGTAGGCCAGCTCCTGCATCGGCGTCGCGCCGGCTTCCTGCAGGTGGTAGCTGCAGACGTTCATCGGATTCCACTTCGGCACCTCGCGCACCGTGAACGCGATGGTGTCGGCGGTCAGCCGCAGCGACGGCTCGGGCGGGAACACGTAGGTGCCGCGCGACAGATACTCCTTGATGATGTCGTTCTGCGTCGTGCCCTGCAGCTTGGCGCGCGGCACGCCCTGGGTCTCGGCCACGGCGACGTAGAGCGCCAGCAGCCACGCCGCCGGCGCGTTGATCGTCATCGACGTGTTCATGCGGTCGAGCGGAATGCCGTCCAGCAGGGTGAGCATGTCGCCCAGATGCGAGACCGGCACGCCGACCTTGCCGACCTCACCCTTGGCCAGCGGATGATCGCTGTCGTAGCCGGTCTGGGTCGGCAGATCGAAGGCGATGGACAGGCCAGTCTGGCCGCGCGCCAGGTTGGTGCGGTAAAGCGCGTTGGACACCTTGGCCGTCGAGTGCCCGGAGTAGGTGCGGATCATCCACGGCCGATCCTTCGCAGGTGCGGCAGCGGCGGGAGGCGCAGGCGAACGGGCTTCGGCGGTCATTGCGGGATTCCACTGGCTCTGTAATGCATGTAAGCCGATCCCATGACCTATGGGAATTCGTGCTGCGATGCAATATGTCCGACGTAATATTGCGATACAACCTTATGATTCGTAATTTCACGTCGTCCGGGAATGCGCTGTTGCGCGTGACGACCGGCACGGTCATATGAGTAGACAATCAGTTAGGCTGGCAGTGTGAACGACGAATCACCCCCCGGCGTTGATAAGCGCCCCGACGCGGCCGCTGCCGGCGGGACGCCGGCGCCCCAGTGGCTGACGCCGGCGCCCGAAGCATCACCATCACCGGCGGCAGGCACCGCGCCGCCGCCCGGCGACACGCCACCGATCCCGCGTGATGGCGGTTTTGCCCATAGCCAGGGCTTTGCCCGCAACTATGTGCCGCCGCCCAGCCACGCCCCGCCGCCGGGTTACCCGCCAGCGGCCGCGCCGGGACCGGTGGCATACGTGCAGCCCGGCTATGCCATGCCACCGGGCTATGCCGCTCCGCCTGGGGGCTATCCGCCCTATGGTGCGCCGGTCGCGTATGTGCCGCCGCCGATCCATGTCAATCCGCCGACTCGGCTGACCTACGACGGTAAACTCGGCGAACTTTATCTCGTCTATCTGCGCAGCCTGCTGCTGACACTGGTCACGCTCGGCGTCTATCGCTTCTGGGGCCGCACGCGCGTGC
>DATEIF010000434.1:0-7236 GCA_035279205.1 Vineibacter sp. | reverse complement strand
CCGCGCGCCGGTAGCGCCCAGCGGATGGCCGATGGCGATGGCGCCGCCGTCGATGTTGACCTTCTCGTGCGGGATGCCGAGCTCGCGCAGGCACGCGACGGCCTGGCTACCGAACGCCTCGTTGATCTCGACGATGTCGATGTCATCGATCGTCAAGCCGGCCCGCGCCAGCGCCTTGCGCGTCGCCGGCACGGGCCCCATGCCCATGACCTCCGGCGGGCATCCGGCAACCGCCACGGCCCGCACCCGGGCCAGCACCGCAAGGCCATGCGCGGCGGCGTAGTCCTGCGAACACACCAGGACTGCAGCCGCGCCGTCGGTGAACGGTGATGACGTGCCGGCCGTGACCGTTCCGTCGGGACGGAAAGCGGGCTTGAGGCCGGCCAATCCGTCCAGGGTGGTATTGGGCCGAATGCAGCCGTCAACATCGACCACGCCGTCCGCCGTCAGCACCGGCGTGATCTCGTCCGTCAGCCGGCCCGCTTCCCGCGCCGCGGCCGCCTTGCGCTGCGAGGCGAGGCCGAGCTTCTCCTGCTCCAGCCGCGTGACTTGGTACTGGCTAGCCACATTCTCGGCCGTCTCGCCCATGGCGATATAAGCCTCGGTCATCAGTTCGGCGTCGGGGTTGTCGCGCCGGCGGAAGCGCGGGTTGGGCGAGAAGTTGAAGCCGCCCTGCGGCACCCGGGTCATGGATTCGACACCGGCGCAGATGAAGGCATCGCCCGCACCGATCGCGATCTGGCCGGCAGCGATGTGGATGGCGGTCATCGACGAGCCGCAGAACCGATTCACCGTGCCGCCGCTGACCGACAAGGGCAGCCCGGCCAACAGCACGGCGATGCGCGCGATGTTGTTGCCCTGCTCCGCTTCCGGATAGGCGCAGCCCATCAGCACGTCCTCGATCGTCTCCGGTGCCACGCCGGCGCGCTCGACCACGGCCTTGATGACCGTCGCGGCGAGATCGTCGGGCCGCACGCCGATCAGGCCGCCCTTGCGCGCGAAGTGGAACGGGGTGCGGACGTAGCCCGCGATCACTGCCTCTCGCATGTCACGTCATCCTCTTTCGACATAAAGATTATGATCATCATCTAAATGATCTCAAGGCGCGCCGCACATAACTTTATTTCGCGATCGGAATAGAAAACCGAAGGCGCGCGTCCGCGTATCGGGCGCCGCTGCCCAGCGTACCGCTTTTCTTACTGGCGAAATTCCACCGTGGCTCGACCCCAGTACGGTTCGATCCCGTGCGTGAGAGCCTAGACGCGCCGATTCCGGGGTACCGTCAGACGAAGAACGGGGAGGTCGACCGACCTCCCCGCTCGCTGCGCGGCTTGCATCCGAGCCAAGCCGTTCCTAGTCGTCTTCGCCGATGCGATAGCGCCACTGCTGCACCGATCCGCCGGCGCGGGTGATGTACTTGACGAAGAGATTGGCGCCCATCGAGTCCTCGACCGCATTGGTCGGCCCCGGATAGGGGTTGGCGAACGTGATGCGCTCGGTCTTGTCGTCGTAACCCGTGGCGACGATGATATGGTAGTTGTTGTCGCCGAACTTCGAGACCCAGCACGGACCGACCTGGAGAATCTCCAGAAACGCCTCGCAGCCATCGGTCAACCCGACATCGAAGAAGCCCGGCTTGGCATTGAACTTCGATCCCGGCCAGTGCTGCAGCTCAAGCGCGCCGGCGGCTTTCGTGTAGACCGTATCGGGCATGCCATTCTTGTAGTAATCGTCGTAGTCGATGCCCGCCGCACGAAGTCTGCCTTCAATGGGATAGGTCGATTTGTTGGCGGCCGTCATGATCATCTTGTAGGACGCCAACCAGCAGGTCGCGAAGTTTGGCTGGCCAGCGCCGGCCAGCGCTAGCTTGTGACTGAAACTCTTCGGCATTGCTCCCCCAGGACAAGACGATGCCACCCTAGCATTGTTTGTTTTTGTGATCAATCACTCAGTTATTTTAAGACACTTGCAGGCGGCCGGCCGGATGGTACGGCTATCGCGCGGTCTTCGCCCGTTCGATGGCCTCTACGATCATCTCTTTCGCGGCGGCGGCGTCACGCCAGCCGGTGAGCTTGACCCACTTGCCCGGTTCCAGGTCCTTGTAGTGCTCGAAGAAGTGCGCGACCTGATCGAGCGTGATCTGCGGCAGGTCGGTGTAGTTGTTGACGTGGCCGTAGCGCTTGGTGAGGTGCGTCGAGGGCACCGCGATCACCTTCTCATCCTGGCCGGCGTTGTCCTCCATGATCAGCACGCCGATCGGGCGCACGTTGATCACGCAGCCGGGGATCAGCTCGCGCGTGTTGCAGACCAGGACGTCGATCGGATCGCCGTCGCCCGAAAGCGTGTGCGGGACGAAGCCGTAGTTGCCCGGATAGCGCATCGAGGTGTGCAGGAAGCGGTCGACAATCAGCGTCCCGGCCTTCTTGTCCATCTCGTACTTGATGGGCTCGCCGCCGATCGGCACCTCGATGATGACGTTGACGTCTTCCGGTGGATTCGTGCCCGTGGCGATAGCTTCGATGCGCATCTTGATTTGCCGCCTTTCGTGCGGGGCTGTTCCCGGAGCCGTCGGCTCAGCGGTGACCCCATCTTACAGCGTGGAATTCGCGCGCCAAATTGTCCATTTCATGGCTTGGGCGGGGCCGTGCCATGGGATAGCGCTTTTTTCCACCGCAGGATGAAGTGACCAGGGCGCGGTCGATCGGGGCACAGGGTCAGGCGCGCACGGCATAGATGTCGCCGGAATTGGCCGCGTGCGGCAACGCCATGAGCCAGCGCGCCATCGCCGCTTCATCGAGCCAGTCTTCATGGACCAGGACCTGGCTCTCGCCCAGCGCCGCGTTGAAGCGATAGGGCCCGAGCGCCGCGCACCGCCGCAGGCAGGCCAGCGCCACGGGGCGCTGGATGGTGGTGAACTCAAACGACAGGGCGCGTACCGCGCAGGACAGCCCGTCCAGGACCGCATCCTCCAGCCCCTCGACATCGATCTTGATGAAGCTCGGCTCGCCGTGCTGCGCGATCAGCGCATCGAGCGTCGTGAGCGTGACGGCGACGGTGCGCGTCCATCGCTCGCGCTCCCAGCCCGGGCTGCCGTCGGCCGCCGCGATGAAGCCGGTCGATCCGGTGGCCACGGTCGGGTTGGCGAGATTGAGATGCAGCTCAAGCGTGCCGACGCGCGCGCCCGCCGCCGCCTCGAGGATCCTGACGCCGTCGTCGCGGCCATAGAGCAGGCGAAGCACGCGCACCAGCGCGGCCTGCGGCTCCAGCGCGACGACGCGGCAACCCAGCCGACGAAAGCACCGGATGCGGTCACCGACATGGCTGCCGATGTCGAACACCAGATCGCCCCGCTGCATGAAACCGGCGTAGAGCCTGTCCATGCGGCGGTGACGCGCCGGATCACCATGATAGATCCAGAGCGAGCGGCCGATCGCGACAGCCTGCTTCAGGCCCGCCAGCATGCGCGCCTCGTACCCGCGATCGCTCGCCTGTGAGTCGCGACTGTCATTTCGAGCGTTCGCAATTCTTTACCTTCCCCCGCTTGCGGGGGAAGGTAAAAGACAGCAACCAGCGCGTCCAAGCCCTAGTCTCCGTCCGCCGCGTCGGCCGTGGCGCGGATGTCGTCGGCGAGGCCCGGCAAGCCGGCAGGCGCCAGCGCGGACGGCGGCACCACTTCCTCGGGGATGGCCGCGAGCTTGAGCCGCTGCAGCGCGGCGCCGATATCGGTCCGCGCGCTCAGCACGGCGAAGGGGATGGCGAACATCAGCGGCGCGAAGAAGGGAATCCCATAGCCGAGCGCACCGGGCGCCATGACGGCAAACCAGGCCAGCAGCCCGAGGCCGGCAAGAGTCTGAACCCACAGGCGCTGCGCTGCCGCGGCGAGCGTCACGCGATGGTCTTCGCGAACCGGCGCCGTCCAGCCGATGGCACGCCCGACCGCCAGGCCGCCGATGAACACGGTGTGCGCCACGGCCATGATCGGCGCCAGGATCGTGAAGAACACCATTTCCATCACCACACTGGCGAGGAAGCGCGCCGCGCCGCCGAAGCCGGCCACGGCAGCGGGCCGCGCCACGATGTCGAGGACGCTCGCGATCTTGGGCGCGAAGGTCATGCCCATCGTCAGGAAGAAGAGCAGCATGCCGGACTCGGGCCGGAACACCGGGCCCTGCGTCTTGATCAGCAGTCCACGGAATGTCGCCAGGGCCACGAACAACACCCATGCCGGCGATCCGATGAACATCAGGATCGCCAGCCCGAGCTGGTAGCGGCTGACCGGGCGCAGGCCCGGCATGGCAAGCAGCCGCCAGTACTGCATGTTGCCCTGGCACCAGCGCAGATCGCGACGAATGAACTCCAGAAGGGTCGGCGGGTTCTCTTCCCATGAGCCTGTCTCGTCGGGCAGGACGCGGACCTCATAGCCCGCCCGCCGCATCAGGACGGCTTCGACCTGGTCGTGGCTCAGGATATCGCCCGACAGCGGGCCATGGCCGGGCAGAACCGGCAGCGCGCAGTGGGCGATGAAAGGCTCCAGGCGGATGATGGCGTTGTGGCCCCAATAGGGCCCGCAATCGCCCTGCCAGAACGCGCTGCCCAGCGTGTAGGACCGCATGCCCAGGCGCATGCCGAACTGGAAGACGCGCGCGAACGGGCTGAGGCTTGGCCGACCGACGACCAGGCTCTGCACGATGCCCAGCCGCGGATTGGCTGCCATCATCCGGATCAGCCGCATCATCGCCGCCGGACTCATGACGCTGTCGGCGTCGAGCACCAGCGCGAAATCGAAATCCCGGCCCCAGTGTTCGCAGAAGTCGCGGATGTTGCCGGCCTTGAAGCCCGGATTGGTCACCCTGCGACGATAGGTGATCGGCAACACCGTGCCGAACCGGGCTTGCAGCCCGGCTGCCATGTCCTGCTCCGCCGCTGCGATGTCCGGCCGGTTGGTATCGCTCAGCAGAAAAACGTGCAGGTGCGCCGCGGCGCCGGTCGCGATCAGGCCGGCCGCCATCTCGGCCAGGTTCCGTTGCAGTCGCGCCGCATCTTCGTTGCGCACGCAGACCAGGATGGCGGTCTTGCCCGCGATCGCCGTATCCGCGCCCTCGGACCGCGCCCAGGGGGTCACCCTGGCCATGGGATCGCCGGTGAAGCGCATCAACGCAAATCCGATCACCGCATTCCAGAAGCCGATCACTGACCACGGCAAGGTCACGGCGAAGCAGGCCAGCATCAGCCAATCGACGATGTCGAGGCCGCCGTCGCCCAACGTGTAGGCCATCAGACCCAGCATTGCCGCCACGCTCACCGCAACCAGCACGGCAAAAACGATGCGGCGCCCGGTCATCTTCTGTGGCATATCGACTCGATTGCGATGCAGTGGAATCAACGGTGCAGGACCGGTCATTGCGATATCATGTCGATGGACGCCCGCTCCTGATCATCAATGCGCGAAGAGGCTAGCCTTGGGAGCAGCGTCGAAGCAATGGACCGAGCGCCCGGACACGACACCGTGACCCGCGCGCTGTGGTACGTCGCGCCCGGTCAGGCGGTCGTGCGTGACGAAGCGACACAGCAACCAGGGCTCAACGAGGTACAGGTCCGCACGCGCTATTCGGCACTGAGCCGCGGCACCGAGAGCCTCGTCTTCAGAGGTGCCGTACCTGGCAGCGAGCACGATCGCATGCGCGCCCCTTTTCAGGCCGGTGCGTTTCCGTTCCCGGTGAAGTATGGCTACGCCGCCGTCGGCACGGTGATCGCCGGCCCGGCGGACTTGCAGGGCCGCGACGTCTTCGCGCTGCACCCGCATCAGAGCACCTTCGTCGTCCCCATCGACGCTGTGATCGCCCTGCCGGCGAACGTTCCGCCGCGCCGCGCGGTGCTCGCCGCCAACATGGAGACGGCGCTGAACGCGCTGTGGGACGCCGCCGTCCTGCCGGGCAGCCGTGTCGCGGTGATCGGCGCCGGCACGGTGGGTGCCCTGGTCGCTTACCTCGCCGGTCACGTCGCGGGCACTCAGGTTACCGTGGTCGACATTCGTCCCGAACGCGCCGCGATGGCCCGCGCGCTCGGTGTCGACTTCGCTGCACCCGACGCGGCGCCGTCGGACTGCGATCTCGTGTTTCACGCCAGCGCCACGCCGGAGGGTCTGGCCACCGCGCTGGCAGCCGCCGGCAACGAAGCCACCATCGTCGAGCTGAGCTGGTACGGCGATCGCGCCGTTACGGCCGCACTCGGCGGCGCCTTTCACAGCCGGCGGCTGCGCCTGGTCGCGAGCCAGGTCGGCAGCGTGGCACCCTCGATGCGCGCACGCTGGCCGCACCGGCGACGCCTCGCCCAGGCGATCGCGCTGCTGACGGATCCGCGTCTGGACGTGCTGCTCGACCCTGACGTGCCTTTCGAAGACCTGCCGGCCGCGTTGCCCGCGCTGCTGGGGCCAGGCGGGGTCGCGCTGTGCCAGGTCGTGGCCTATTCCTGAACCGCCATCGGTACCGAACGAGGAGTGCTGTCATGTTTGCCGTCGAAGTTCGCGATCACATCATGGTGGCACACAGCTTCCGGGGCGCGATCTTCGGTCCGGCGCAACGCATGCACGGCGCCACCTTCGTGGTCGACGCGGCCTTCCTGACCCGCGATCTCGATGCGGCGGGGCTGGTGGTCGATATCGGCCGCGCGATCGAGATCCTGCGCGCGGTGCTGGAGCCGCTGAACTACCGCAACCTCGACGAGATGCCCGAATTCGCCGGCAAGAACACGACCACCGAGTTCCTCGCCAAGTACATCCATGACCGGATCGCCGACGCCGCGCGCGACGGCAAGCTCGGTCGCCCCGCAGCCGAGATCGACGCGCTGCGCGTCACCCTGTCGGAGTCGCACGTCGCGCGCGGCTGGTACGAGGCGCCCCTTGGCTGAGCGTCGCGCGATCTTCGCCATCCCGGGCGATCTCGACGCACCGACCGGCGGCTATGCCTACGATCGGCGCATGACAGGCGAGCTGCGCCGGCTCGGCTGGGACATCCGCCACGTGGCGCTGAGCGGCCAGTTTCCCATGCCCGACGCGGCGACCTTAGTCTCGACCTATGCCGCGCTGGCGCAACTGCCCGAGGGCGTGCCCGTCATCGTCGACGGCTTGGCGCTGGGTGCCCTGCCCGACATCGGACGCCATCTCGGCGCGCCGCGGCCTTTGGTGGCGCTGGTCCATCATCCGCTTGCACTCGAGTCCGGCATCACGAGAGCGCGCGC
>DATEIF010000433.1:0-9086 GCA_035279205.1 Vineibacter sp. | reverse complement strand
TCAGTGCGAAGGTGGCAGCAACGGCCCAGCACGCCGCGCGTCAGTCGCTTCGTTTCAGCGTGCCCATGCCCCAGTCGTTCAACGACTCGATCGTGACGTCGGTGGCCTTGCCGTTGGGACCGATTGCGAAGCGCACGGCCTGCGGCATGTCGGGAAGCTCTGCCGAAGGGAAATACAGGAACAGGTCGCGATCGAAGTGCGTGAGCGCGTAGCTGCGGGCGCCGCCGGGGCCGACCGACAGCGTGAGAACGCCATTGCGATCGGTGACGAGAGCATCACCGACATAGGCGTTGTTGTAGCGGCCGATGTAGGCGGCGAGCGGCAGGGCTGCCGCGGCCGGTGTCGGTCGTGTGCCGTACGCTGCCTTGGCGGCCGCGACCGCCGCGCCGAACAGGCCATCGTAGACATCGTTCCAAGGCTTGATCCAGTCCTTCTCCACCTTCCCGGTGAAGACCAGGTCGGCGAAGCTGTCCGACAGGCCCTCGGGCACGCCGCTGGGAAAGGCGTTGGACAGGACCAGGATGCCGAGACCGGCCTTCGGGTAGAGCGTGACCAGAGTGCGCGCGCCGACGCTGAACGCGCCGGCATGGCCGCGCGTCGGGCCGTGGCGGCCGAACTCGATGTTCCACCCCAGGCCGTAGAACGAGGCGCCGCCGGTGACGGGATTGACGCCGCGCGCCATCAGCGGCACGCGCGCTTCCTCCAGGGCCGCGGCGGCGATCAGCCGCTTGCCGGCATACGTGCCGTCGGCGAGCTCCAGCCGCATCCACTGCGCCAGGTCGCGCGCGCTTGAGCTGACGCCGCCGGCCGGCGCCTGCATGTCGGGATTGCGCTTGAGCGTCGCCGCCCAGGCACCGTTGACCTTCACATGCAGCGCCGCCCGGTTGGTGCGGCCCACGAAGTCGTCATGGCGCGAGCTGGTCGCAGTCATGCCGAGCGGGCGATAGAGCTTGTCCTCAGCCACGGTCTCCCACGCCTTGCCCGTCGGCCTGGCAGCGGCGATGGCGCCCTCGGTCAGCCCGGCGTTGCTGTAGGAATAGCCGGCGCGGAAGCTCGACAGCGGCGCCACCAGGCGCAGGCGCCGCAGCACCTCGGCGCGGCCGAACCCGATGTCCTCGAGATCATCGCCCGCGGTTCCCGGCAGGCCGCTGCGATGGGCGAAGAGATCGCGCACCGTGAGCTCGGCGGTCGGGTAGGCATCGCGCAGCTGGAAGGCCGGATCGAGCTCGGCGATGCGCGAGTCCCAGCCGGCGACGCCGTCGCTGACCAGCGCCGCCACGACCGTCGAGGAGACGGGCTTGGAGAGCGAGGCGATCTGGAACACCGTATCGCCATCGACCAGGTCCGGCTTGCCGGCGTCGCGGCGGCCGAAGCCCTTCAGGTAGACCACCTCGTCGTTGTGGACGACCGCGATGGCAAGGCCGGGCACGCCGCCGCTCTCGATCGCCTGCCGCGCCATCGTCTCGAGAGCGGGCAGGGCGGCGGTAACCTTGTCGCGCGCCAGGGTCTGGGCATGCGCGGTGGTCGATACGACGGCCAGCGCGACGCAAAGGATCGTGTCGATCGAAAGCAGCCTCAGGCTGGCCATAACGAACCTCCCGTTTCAATCCTCGACGGCGACCGTGATCTTATGCCGGCCGCCGTCGATGAAATGTCAGCAACGCCGTTGCCGTAGCGCCGAAACATTCCAATGAGTGCGTCTGATGCTACGGCCCTGCCAGCGACGGCGTCGTTCGGAAAAGGGCCCAATATGGCCGGGTCTTTTGACACGTCAGTGTCTATGCCGACAGAGGACCAGGCGCTGAACGCGGTGATTGCCGAGCCGGCACTGCGGCTGCGCCGGCGGCACGCCGGTCGAGGCCGTGGTATTCCTACGCACGAACGGGAACGCTGGCGCCACACCGCCGGGGTGTCACGCGCATCCGGGGAGTAGGACGGTGCTGCCCTTGTCTCGGTTTGGTGCGGAATGCGAGATGCAATCGAAAGCTGTATGATTGGCGAAAGAGGTGGATCCCGAGGGAAGCGCAGAACTTTGCCGCTGACCTGGGCATCGGCCTGAAAGGACATTGGTCCGTGGACGATATCTTTGATCTGACATGCTCGCCGATAGTGATACCGCGGCGGTTCTGGGACGTCCCGTTCAACGATGATTGCTATCCGGGAAAGGCCGTCGGCTTCGCGAAAGGCGCCAACTGCCAGCAGTATGCCTATGAATTCCTGAGGCACTGGGGCTTTCAAGTACCAGATTTCCGCTCCAGCGATCTCTGGGAGGACGTCGAGTTCACAGCCATTGCTGATCGCATCGAGCCTTTCGATATCGTCATGGTCCATAAGGGAGCGGATGCGTGGGGAGCCCACATTGGCGTGGCGCTGGGTGAGAACGCTATTTTACATCTCTCAAAAAGGAATGGCGTGCCTGCCATCGAGACCTTGGATGCCCTGATGTCGAGGCCTGAATATCGGTTCCTCATTGGCGCAAAGAGGTGCCTCAAGCGCGCATAGACTCGGTGCCGCGGACATACGCCATCAAGGCCCGGTCGGGCCGGCAATCGGTCGATCCCCCAGCGTGCCGCGCATGGCGCTGGTCGCCGGACGCGGCCGGGGGGATTGCTACTTTGGGGATATTCCGATATCCTTTCTAGGATATCCTCTTGGATCGCGAGCAACCATGCCGCTTTATATCAAGGATAGTGCCGTCGCGGCTCTCGCCCGTGAATATCGGACGTTGACCGGCGCCAGGACGACGACTGATGCCGTGCGGGCAGCGCTTCATCTGGCGATTGACCAGGTGTCGAGGAAGGAGACGTTGCGGGAAAAGATCGACCGGCACCGCGCCGCGATGCGCAAAGTCGGCAAGGCGCCGAAGCGCTACGACCGCAAGAAATTCGATGATGGATTGTGGGGCCAGTGAATGTTCATCGATGCATCGGCCATCATTGCTGTTCTAGCAGATGAGCGGGAGGCCGATGGCATCGCGACCAAAATCGAGACCGCCAAGTCGGCGTTGAGCGTATCGCCTGTTGTCATTCTCGAAGCCGTCGCGAACCTCGCGCGAATCAAGGGCATCGGCGTCGAGGAAGCGCACAAGCACCTGGAAGCGTTTCTCGGCGATTTGGGTGTGGATACGGTTGCCATCACGCCGGAGATCGGAAACGCTGCCGTCGCCGCATTTGCCGCCTACGGCAAGGGAAGGGGACACAAGGCCCAGCTCAATCTCGGTGACTGCTTCGCGTACGCATGCGCCAAGTCCCTACGGGTGCCGCTGCTGTTCGTGGGAGACGATTTCACGCACACGGACATCAAGCGCGCATAACCTTGCAACGCAGGCGCATGGTCCGTCCCTGAGAAGGGATGATCGCGCATGCCGCTCCAACCCCGGGCGTAACGAGTGATCTCCCGCCCATGGCGTACGGTGCGTCTTTCGCATCAGACCCGCGCTACACTCGGATCAAGGCGCCTGGGCGTTCTCATTGACGTGAGGGCGACAAGAATGGATTACCATTCCTCATGGCCCTCGAGCTGGAGCCCTACAAAGACGCCTTGCTGTTCCTCGGGACGGCGGGACTGGTCGTGCCGCTGTTCCATCGGCTGCGCATCAGCCCGGTGCTGGGCTTCCTGGCCGCCGGCATCGCGCTGGGGCCGCATGCACTGGGCCGGCTGGCGGCGGAGCGGCCGTGGCTGGGCTACGTCACCATCACCGATCTCGAGCGCATCGCGCATCTGGCCGAGTTCGGCGTGGTGTTCCTGCTGTTCATGATCGGGCTGGAGCTGTCGTGGGAGCGGCTGGTGACCATGCGACGGCTGGTGTTCGGCCTGGGCTCGCTGCAGGTCGCGGTCTCGGCGCTTTGTATCGGGGCGGCCGCCTATGCGCTGGGCCAGACACCGGCGGCCAGCGCCGTGCTGGGCGCCTCGCTGGCGCTGTCGTCGACCGCGATCGTGCTGCCGGTGCTGGCCGAGCGCAAACGGCTCAATGCGCCGGCCGGCCGCGCCAGCTTCGCGGTGCTGCTGCTGCAGGACCTCGCCGTGGCGCCCATGCTGGTCATGGTCGCCATGCTGGGCGCGCGCGAAGGCACCAGCATCGGTACCGGCCTGCTGTTCGCCTTCGTGCCGGCCGCCGTCGTGCTGCTGGTGCTGGTGGTGCTGGGCCGCCTGATCCTGCGGCCGCTGTTTCATTATGTCGCCGCCGCGCGCAGCACCGAGCTGTTCATGGCGGCCTGCCTGCTGGTGGTGATCGGCACCGGGCTGGTGACGGCGGCCAGCGGCATGTCGATGGCGCTGGGCGCTTTCATCGCCGGCATGCTGCTGGCCGAGACCGAATTCCGGCGCGAGATCGAGGTCACCATCGAGCCGTTCAAGGGCCTGCTGCTGGGCCTGTTCTTCGTCTCCGTCGGCGCCGGGCTCGACGTTCCACGCCTGGCGGACGCGGCGCTGGTGGTGATCGCGCTGGCGCTGGCGCTGGTCATCGGCAAGGCCGCGATCATGATGGCGCTGGCGCGCATGGTCGGGCTGGCGCCGTCGGTGGCGCGCGAGGCGGCGCTGGTGCTGGGGCCGTGCGGGGAGTTCGCCTTCGTGCTGGTGACCGCCGCCATCGGGCTGAAGGTCGTGCCGGCCGACGCCGGCGGCATCGTGCTGGTCGTGGTGACGCTGACCATGGTGTTGATCCCGCTGCTGGGCAGCGTGGGCGAGCGCGCGGCGCGGCGCGTCGCCAAGGACGAGGCGCCGGCCTCCTTCGAGCCGCCGCCGCAGGACAATCAGGTGCGGGTGCTGATCGTGGGCTATGGCCGTGTCGGCACCCTGGTGGGCGACATGCTGTCGCGCCACGATGTGCCCTATCTGGCGGTCGATGCCGATTCCCGGGTCGTCGGCCGCGAGCGCAACGCCGGCCGCAAGATCTATTTCGGCGATGCCAGCCGGCCCGAGTTCCTGCGCCGCAGCGGCATCGACAAGGCGCGCGCCCTGGTGGCGACCATGGATGACCCGGTCGCGGTCGAGCGTGTCGTGGCGGCGGCGCATGCCGAGCGGCCCGACCTTACCATCGTGGCCCGTGCCCGCGATGCCGAGCACGCCACGCGCCTCTATGCGCTGGGCGCCACCGATGCGGTGCCGGAGACCATCGAGGCCAGCCTGCAATTGTCGGAGGCGCTGCTGGTCGAGATCGGCCTGCCCATGGGGCTGGTGATCGCCTCGATCCACGAAAAGCGCGACGAGATCCGCAAGATGCTCGACGTGCCCGGCGCGCCGGCCCGCCCCAAGCGCACCGCCCGCCGGGCGTTGCGGCGGACGCGGGAGTGATGTCATCCCGAGCGCCAGCGAGGGATGACCGGGGCTGCGCTCGGGAAGTCGGCGGGTTGCCTGCCCACCGCCAACCCACTATAAGGCGCGCCACGAAACCGACCGCCTGCTCACAACGGAGACCATGATGGCGCTGGAGCGCACCTTCTCGATCATCAAGCCCGACGCCACGCGCCGCAACCTGACGGGCAAGATCAATGCCCGCTTCGAGGACGCCGGCCTGCGCATCATCGCCCAGCGGCGCATCTGGATGACCCAGACCCAGGCCGAGACCTTCTACGGCGTGCACAAGGAGCGGCCGTTCTTCAAGAGCCTGGTCGCGTTCATGACGTCGGGCCCGGTGGTCGTGCAGGTGTTCGAGGGCGAGAACGCCATCGCCCGCAACCGCGAGATCATGGGCGCCACCAACCCGGCCAATGCCGCCGCCGGCACCATCCGCAAGGATTTCGCCGAGTCGGTCGAAGCCAACTCGGTGCATGGCTCGGACTCGCCCGAGAACGCCGCCATCGAGATCGCCTACTTCTTCGCCGGTCACGAACTGGTCGGCTGACCGAAGGGCCGCACGCCGGCGCGGCCCTTGCGCCGGCCGCCGTCCGGCGCGACTGCACGGGTCTCCACCGGGGAGGCCCACATGAACCGGCAGCTGACTATCGCAGCCATGGTTGTTGCGGTGCCGGCGTCGCCGCCGAGCCGCCGCGCGGCGGCTGCGCGTCGCTACCCGCGATCATGAACGGCGAGGCCTGGGCCATCGATGGCGCCACGCTGACGTTCGTCGGGGACGGCGGCCATACTGCGATCCGCCTTTGGGGTATCGACGCGCCGGCACTGCGCGATGGCGCCGGCCTATGGGCGGCGTGGCTGGGGCCACAGGCGGCGAACGCGGAATGAAAAAGGCGGCCGGTGAGGGCCGCCTTGATCTGCACCGGCAGGGCCGTCAGCGTCGGATTGCGGCCACGATGGTGAGCGCGATCAGTGCGATGAACATCGCGACGATCACCGACCAGCCCATCTTGGCGACGACGCCGAAAGCAAGGCCCAGCACGATGATCAGCAGCGCCAGGATCGTGTAGCCCGTGAGCTTCATGACACCGTCATAGGTCTGACGGTGCTGGCGCATGTCGAATTCCGAGTCAGCCATGGGTCACCCCAACGCAAGCAGTGAACAGTTCGGCGGCGGTGCCGCGTGAGGGCCGTTATATCCAAGCAAACGGCCGGCGAAAAGCCCTTGCAGTGCCTCAGGCGACCGACTGGATGACCGCCGCGATCAGCATCGACCACGGCCGATAGGGCTCGAAGGCCAGGGGGAGCGCCGCATCGGCATGGAGGGCGGCGTGGCCGACATCCAGCGGCACCGGCCGGCCGCCGTCGGCGACCAGGGTGAAGCCGCCGCGCGCGGCGTAGAGCACGACCGTGCCGCCTGCTTCGCGCAGTCGGCCTGAACCGGGAAAGCCGAGCAGCCGGCCGGTGGCGCGACCGCGGCGCAGCAGCAGGTTGATCGCCTGGACGCCGCGGCCGGCGGCCTGCGCATCGAGCGCGCATGTCGTCGGCGTGGCGCCGTCGAAGGCAGTGGCGTGGAAGATCTCGATCGGTGCCGGATCGGCGCCGTCGAAGCCCAGCCGCAAGCCGGCGCCCAGGGGCACCAGGATGCGATCGATGCCGGACAGGTGCGAGAACGGGCCGGCCTGGGTGATGTCGGTCAGATCGACACGCCAGTCGGCGGTGTCGAAATCGGCGCCGGCCGGCGACGCGGCGATGGCACGCGTGAGGCCGCCCTTGTTCTTCCACGGTACTGTCGGCAGGCGGTCGACCCGGACGATATCCATGTCAGGCGTGCCACAGCAGAGCGGCATCCGGCGCGACGCCGTCGACGATAACGCGGTCGGGCTTGCCGGGCGTGGACTGAAGCCGCACGCGCCGCTCGGCGAACCAGCGCAGCGCCAGTGGATAGAGCGCATGCTCGGCCTGCAGGATGCGCGCGGCCAGGGTGTCGGCGGTATCGTCAGGGTGCACCGGCACGGTGGCCTGCGCCACGATCGGGCCGCCATCGAGATCGTTGGTCACGAAGTGCACCGTGGCGCCGCTCACCCGCACGCCGGCATCGATGGCCTGCTGCTGCACATGCAAGCCCTTGAACGAGGGCAGCAGCGAGGGATGGATGTTGATGAGGCAGTTGGCCCAGTGCGCCGGGAACCAGGGGCTGAAGATGCGCATGAAGCCCGCGAGGCAGACCAGCTCGACACCGGCGTCCTCGAGCGCGGCGCTCACGGCGTGATCGAAGCGCTCGCGATCGGGAAAGTCGCGGTGCGGCACGACCGTGCTCGGTACGCCGAAGCGTGCGGCATGTGCGAGTCCTGCGGCATCGGCGCGGTTGCTGACCACCAGCGCGATCTCGGCCGGGAAGTCGGCCGCCGCGCAGGCATCGAGCAACGCCAGCAGGTTGCTGCCGCGGCCCGAGATCAGCACGCCAGCCTTCAGCTTCGCCATAGCGCCTCGGCGTTGGCGACGATGCAGTCGGCCTCTTCCTGCGGCGCGGTCTCGACGACACCGACGGTGTGGACGGTTTCGCCTGTCGCGGCGAGGCATGCCGTGACGCGCTCGACATCGGCGGGTGCCACTGCGACCACCATGCCCAGGCCGCTGTTGAAGGTCTGCAGCATGTCGTCGGTCGGCACGTTCCCGACCGTGCGCAACCAGCTGAACACCGCCGGCGGTGTCCAGGTCGTGGCATCGAGCGCCGCGCGCAGGCCATCGGGCAGCATGCGCGGCACGTTGCCGGGCAGGCCGCCGCCGGTGATGTGCGCCAGGCCTTTCACGGCCCCCGTGCTGCGGATGGCCTCCAGCATGGAGCGCACATAGATGCGGGTCGGCGTCAGCAGCGCGCGCGCCAGCGACATGTCGCTGGCAAACGGCGCCGGCGCATCGAGCGCAAGACCGCTGCGTTCCACGATGCGGCGCGCCAGGGAGAAGCCGTTGGAGTGCAGGCCCACCGAGGCGACGCCCAGCAGCACGTCGCCCGCCACGATGTCGGGCCGGGGCAGCAGCTGGCCGCGCTCGGCGGCGCCGACGGCAAAGCCGGCCAGGTCGTAGTCGCCATCGCCGTACATGCCCGGCATCTCGGCCGTCTCGCCGCCGACCAGGGCGCAGCCGGCCTGCCGGCAGCCCTCGGCGATGCCGGCGACCACGGCGCGACCGGCCGCCACATCAAGGTGTCCGGTGGCGTAGTAGTCGAGGAAGAACAGCGGCTCGGCGCCTTGCACGACGATGTCGTTGACGCACATCGCCACCAGGTCGATGCCGACCGTGTCGTGGATGGCGGCATCGATCGCCAGGCGCAGCTTGGTGCCGACACCGTCGGTGCCGGAGACCAGGATCGGGTCGCTGAAGCCGGCGGCCTTGAGGTCGAACAGGGCGCCGAAGCCGCCCAGCCCGCCCATGACGCCGGGCCGCCGCGTCGCCTTGGCCAGCGGCTTGATCTGCTCCACCAGCGAATCGCCGGCCTCGATATCCACGCCGGCGTCCTTGTAGGTGAGCGGCGCGTGGTTGTGGTCCTTGGGGAGGTTCAAGAGGCCGCTTTCATGCTAGGAATCGGGCGCGAAAATATCGGAACACGAGGGCTTTGCAATGGCGGTCGCAGCGGCGTTTTCCCCATGGCGGATACGGGGACGCTTGATGGTGGGTCTGACGCTGTGGCTGCTGGCCCTGGCCGCGCCGGTCCTGGCCCAGCAGCGGCCGGTCGATGACCCGGTATTCACGGTCACCAACGTGCCGGTCGACGTCAGCGCGCCTAACCCTTT